>NZ_JBGJZU010000008.1:0-21504 GCF_041354475.1 Microcoleus sp. | reverse complement strand
AACCCCTGTCTCATAGCGAAAGTCCTCTCAAAGAGGACTAGGATTGATGATGATTTAATTGGATTTATCAGTCGGTTTCAACCGACTTTTGCTATGAGACAGGGAATTGATTCCCTGGCGGACTTGTCGGTGAATGCGAAAACTTTTGAATGCGAAAGATTGTGGGTAAGTCCGAGAGTCCGCCAGGGGTTGAAAACCCCTGTCTCATAGCGGAAGTCCTCTCAAAGAGGACTAAGATCGATCGTAATTTAATTGGATTTATCAGTCGGTTTCAACCGACTTTTGCTATGAGACAGGGAATTAATTCCCTGGCGGACTTGTGGGTGAATGCGAAAACTTTTGAATGCGAAAGATTGTGGGTAAGTCCGAGAGTCCGCCAGGGGTTGAAAACCCCTGTCTCATAGCGAAAGTCCTCTCAAAGAGGACTAAGATCGATCGTAATTTAATTGGATTTATCAGTCGGTTTCAACCGACTTTTGCTATGAGACAGGGAATTAATTCCCCGGCGGGCTTGTGGTGAATGGAAAGACTTTTGAATGCCAAAAATTTTGGGTAAGTGGGTGAATGCGAGAGTTCGATCTGTTAATTCTCTGATCTTTTCGGATACCAGCGGGTTGGGCGATCGTCTCGATCGGTGATTTGTTCTAAATGCGAATTTACAGTGTTTCCCAAATGATGTTGCTTTTGATTGATAACATAAGCGACTGCTTGTTCTAGTTGTGTTTGTCCTAAAGAAAATACTCCATATCCTTCTTGCCAGCCAAATCTATTGGGATTTTGCAAAATTTGATTGAGGTAATGGCTGCTGCTACCTTTAATATTTTTCACAAATTCAGCGATCGATTGTCTCGGAGGAATGGAAACTATTAAATGGATGTGATTTTCTGTGCCACCGATAGCGTGGACGATGCAATTGAGGGTATCAGCTTTGCCGATAATGTAATTGTAAAGTTCTGTTTCTCTTTGTGGATGTATCAGAGGTTGCCTCTCTTTTGTTGCCCAGACTAAATGATAGTACAGCCGCCACATTGCCATAAATATGTTTCCGATCTTTATGTAATTTTTTTATTATTTTGCGATCGACTAGCTATGTTATTTTACCATGTCGGTAGCTCGTTTGAGAATGTAATCTAGATTTACCAGTCGGTTTCAACCGACTTTCGCTTTCTCGACGGGGAATTAATTCCCCGGCGGACTTTTGGGTTAATCCGCAAACTCCGGCGGATTTGTGGGTGAATGCGAAGATTTTTGAATGCGAAAGATTTTGGGTAAATCCGAGGGTCCGCCAGGGGTTGAAAACCCCTGTCTCATAGCGAAAGTCCTCTCAAAGAGGACTGGGATTGATGATGATTTAATCTAGCTTTTCAGTCGGTTTCAACCGACTTCTGCTTTGAGGCAGGGGTTTAAACCCCTGCCGAACTGCCGGACTGCCGCACTGCGGGTATTACCTTTATTAAAGTGAATCGCGATATTTCTTAGGAGTCACACCGACGATTTTGCAGAAAGTCTTGCTAAAGTGACTTTGGTCGTGAAACCCGACTTGCTGCGAAATATAGGTTATTGATAAATCTGGCTTTTTCAACAATTGTTTGGCTTTTTCAATCCGGTACTGGGTGACGTATTGATGGGGCGTGACTCCAGTTGATTGTTTGAACAAACGACTGAAATAATAAGGACTCATCTGCACTAAGTTAGCCAGTTCAGCTATGTGCAAATCTCGGTTTAGGTGGTCATTTATGTAGTTAATAACTATCTGCAATTTGACAGGTTCGAGACCGCCTTCAAAATCTCGCCGATGCGGTTTTTGTGCACAATAGCGGTGCAGTATGTGCATTGAAAGTGCGTTTTTCAGTGCATCGACATAAAGAGTGCCGTTTAATCCACCTGATTCCAGTTCGGTTTTCAGAGCCCAGGCAATGCCGAAAATTAACGGATCGCAGATTTGCCATTGCGGTATAATCTCAATGAGGTTTGAATTGGTTGATTCGCCAACTGTATTGTCGAAGTCGGTGGGTTCAAGTGCGATCGCCATAAATTCAGGATCTTCGACTGCACCTGACTGGAAATCAGTACCAGCAGCACCGATGAATATCTCTCCGCTTTGCCACGGTTCGCTACCGTAGTGTTTCCCGTTCAGTATTCCTGTTACTGTTACTGAATTGAGTATCAGCCCAATGCTGTGCTGTTGGAAACAGTGTTCGGGAGATTCGTTTGGTGACTGACGGTGATATTCGACATGAATTCCCTCCCACTTTGCGCCGTGACTCGACAGGATTGCGGGACGTGGGAAAAGCGATTTCATCGCGTCTGTCTGGGCAAAATCAAGAATTAGCTGTTTCTCTGAGGACATAGCCTGCACCTGCTGGGGTAGTTGCTATATCATATATAGCGGTTCCCTGTGTAATGAGGTACGAATAAAAGGTTAAATGGCTTGCTGAGTAAGGGTTTAGATGTACCTCACCAGTCCGGGAACCGCTATATTTATGAAGCAGGGAAAACGCATCTCAATACTTTTAGCTTGTAGCCAAGTTTCGATCGCCCTAAATCCTGATTAACAAGGGTGACTTTGAATACTCTTATCCACCCTTTTGTAGGGGCGGT
Source organism: Microcoleus sp. (assembly GCF_041354475.1). Lineage (NCBI taxonomy): Bacteria > Bacillati > Cyanobacteriota > Cyanophyceae > Oscillatoriales > Microcoleaceae > Microcoleus > Microcoleus sp. Next base: position 18,903 of record NZ_JBGJZU010000008.1, on the reverse strand, counting down.
ACCAAGAGTACCCGCCCTCTCTCTCTGTTAAATTAGCGCGAGATAAAATGCGCCCAAATATTCCCATCTGGCCCGGCGACTTGATTCATATAATTGTAAGGATACATCAACTTTCTACCCTCAGTATCCCTATAACCAGTGAGTGCATCTCCCCACGGATCTTGCACGATATAACCCTCGGAATTGTAACCAATTAAGGTGATAATATGACCGGAAGCAGTAAAATCTCCGGCTAAAACCACTGGCCGCCGATTCAACAATTCCGATCGCAAATCAGCCCATTTCCGAGTCGTACTAAAACTCGTCTTGAACCCATAGGCTTTAATCAGCGCCGAAAGCACGTTATGATCGGTTTGCGAACCCTGACCCGCATAGTCAAAACACCACTGCAATAACTCATCCTCCAACTGTCCGCCCCACTTAGAACGAACACCATAGTAATAAAGTATCATGGCGATCGCAGTTACATTGCAAGTAGACCAATCAAAACGGGGATTATCGCGCTGGGAAAAATAGGGCACATTCAATTCCACATTATTAGGAATTGGGTCGAAAACTTTATCGCCCCGCTTAAACTGAATAGAAGTAGGAACAACAAAACCTGTATTGCCAAAATTAGGCAGTTCTTCCGTCAAAGAAATCTTCAGGTGATTTCCTTCCAAACCGTAGCTTTCCACACCGTAAACTCGACCCAGAGGCAACGTAGTCCTTTCCGTCGCGCTCAATTGGTTAGCATCAACTGGTCGTTTTTTAAACACCGTGGGTTGCAACATTGTTACGGTCAAAGCATCGGGATCAAAGATAATTTCTTTATCTAATTTTTTAATTTGAACGTGACGCCAATAGATAAAGCCCACATTCCCAAAATCAGGAATAGATTCGGCAAGAGTTACCCGGAAATGACCCAAAATGCAGGCATAGCCAGTAATCGCATAGGTACTGCCTAAAATTAGGTCAGCTACCTGATTTGCTGGGAGTTTTGGTGAATCTTCAGGTGAAGCTTTAATCTGGGTGGTTTGAGTTACCAACAGTTGAGCGCTGATGTTAGTATTGGGTACATCAGCTAGGTCAAATTTGAGGATTTTTGTACCTTTGGCTAGCTGAACGTCTGGTTCATAAAAATAGCCAAAAGTGCCGATCGGCGTAATTGCCGCATCCAAAACCACCTTGAGATGGCCATCAATAAATCCGTACTTGTTAACAATCAAAGTTTGCCCAGCTTTGACCAGAATTTTTTGCTGATTGTTTAGTCGGGAAGAGTCCACTGGAGCTACTTTAAATAAAGTATCAGAAACTATCTTTAAAGTCAAATCTTTCCCGACAGTTAAGGGGTCAGAACTTACGGTAATATAAATGATTTGACTGCCAGTAACATTGCCTTTGCTATCAGTCGCTCGCAGTCGCAGCCAACGAGCTCCAGGCGTGCTAAATCCTTTGGCTAAATTTACTTGCCAAGTGCCTGCTGTTTGGTTTAGTGTGACGTTTAGTGGCAGCTTATCCTCGGCTATGACTTCAACTTTGACTGCTTCTTGTTTATCAAAAGTACCTGAAAGTGCGATCGTCTGATTCAGCAACACTTCCGTCGGACCTTGATAAGTTAAATTTGGTGCCGGATTGAAAGATTTGCCACCGCGGGCAAATTGTACAAAATCGGGAAAAATAAAACCAGTATTACCAAAGGGCGGTAAATTTTCAGTAAGAGAGACTTTAATGTGGCCTTGTTCGATGGAAAATCCGCTAATTCCGTAAATTATTCCCGCTGGTAAAGTAATTTTTTCCTGTGGTTGCAGAGTCGCTGCATTCGCTGGTCGCTTTTTAAACACAGTAGTTTTGAGAACAGTCATGGTGACTGCATTTGTGTCAAAGGGAATACCTCGACCGTTTTGCAAAATTTGGACGTGCTGCGAGTACAGAAAACCGGAAGTTCCCAAGTTGGGTATGGGGCGATCGAAGGTGACTCGAAAATGATTTTCCATGCAAGCATAGCCGAGGATATTGAAGGTTTCTCCCTGACTGAGGTCTACTTTTTGATTGGAGGATAAGGTAGCGGAATCGGCGGGGCTGAGCTTCAATTTACTTTTTTTGACTACCCAAAGTAACTGCATTCCCGGTGGGGGTGTGGGTAAGTCAGTGCGATCGAATCTGAGAACTTTTGCACCTTTGGTTAGCAAAACGTGTTCTTCATAGAAATAGCCAGATTTTCCCACAGGAGAAATGGGATTATTTAGTTCTACTCTCAGGTGTCTATCGTCTAACTCATAATCTGCCAGCATATAGGTTTGACCCGCGATTGTGTCGGCTTTTTGTTGGTCATTGAGACTGGCTGATGCGATTGTTCCCGCTTTAAATTTGGTATTTTGGAGGACAACTAACATCAACAAGGGAAGGGCGGAGTTAGTAGCAGGATTGACTTTGATATTAAATGTTTGTTCGCCGATAACTTTGCCTGTTTTATCAGTTGCTTTTACTTGCAATGTGCGAATTCCAGGGTTGTCGAAGCCTTTGGCTAAACCGATACTCCAAGTACCTGTAGATAAATTTATTTCTACATTCAGGGCATTTGTGCCTTCGGTTGCTGAAATCCCAGCCACTCGATTTTTGTCAAAAATGCCCACTAGGGCTGCGGCTCGATTCGCCTCAATTTCTTGAGGGCCTAAGTAGGTCACAATACTGGTGCTGTTTGTCATCTCAATCTCTCTTAGCTAGGTTTGCGGTTAAATCTGGCTGTTAATTTAAAATTTGCACAAATTTGGTAATTGTTCAGCTATCACAATGATAAATTCTGATTTTATCAAACATAACTGCTCGATCGCAAACAAAACCGCCCCTAGATTCAGTCTCAGGGCGGTAAGTGCCTTTAAGTTCGATCGGCTAAACTATGGTGACGAGAATATTCACCTGTCGATCGACATGATTAATTTTACTTAACTTAACTACACAATTGTGACCAGAATATCTTGAGCGTGAGTGTCAACTTTCATGGTTTCTCCTTCAAAAACTTGAATGATTTTGCCGGTACCATCGATGACAAAGGTGACGCGCTTGGCATAATCACCTTTTTCGACATCGTAGGCTTTGGTAATCGCGCCATCCACATCTGCTAATAGCTGGAAAGGCAAACAGTATTTTTCTGTGAACTTTTGGTGAGATTCCTCATTATCGCGGCTGACACCGAGAACTACAATATCTTTGTCCTTGTATTCTTCATAGGCTGCTTTGAAGCTTTGGGCTTGTCTGGTGCAGCCGGGGGTGTCGTCTTTGGGGTAGAAATACAATATGACGGTTTTACCGGAGAATTCAGAGAGGGATACTGTTTTGCCATTGGTGTCTTTGGCGGTAAATTGAGGGGCGGCGCATCCAACTGGTAAAGTCATAGTTTTGTTTCCCTTGTTTGGTTTTTCTTGCAGTTCCTCAACTTATTTTACTTGGTTATGTACCTTTGGAATGGGTGCATCTCACTTTTGGAAGGGCGAAGCATGACCGCAGGCAATTTATTAACGATCGCCAGAGATTTACTACGGTCATGCTTCCCCCCTACGAATATATTAACTGGTTCCCAGGCTGGAGCCTGGGAACCCATATCCAGAGGCTCTGCCTCGCTGGGGAAGATGGAAAGGTCGGCAAAGCCTCCCGCTCAGCGTTACCAGGTTGGAGTCTGGTAATATCAAATCCGGTAGCGTCTGAATTATTAAAATCTCTATTTTCTCCCTCTGTGTCCTCTGTGTTCTCTGCGGTTAAATAATTCCGATCCAACCTGAAACGATATAACGAGTAAAAAGGTCGGCAGAGCATCCCGATCGGCGTTACCAGGCTCCAGCCTGGTAACGAGTAAACCGTGATTAATTGTAGGGAAACAGCCTTGCTGTCTCCTGATTATAGGTAATATTAATTCCGATGCTACACGCCCACCGGTTGAGCCGCAGCAGCCATCATCGATGGATCGAGCTTAATCCCTAAACCTTCTGCCACTTGGCGGCCATAATTCGGATCGGCGCGGAAGAAATGGCACAGTTGGCGCATCTGAATCTCCGGTTTTGCTGCACCCAAACTTTCCACAATATTAGCGACAAGCCGCTGCTGTGCATCGGGTTTCATCAAGCGATAGAGGTCTCCTGCTTGAGTATAATCGTCATTGCCTTTACGATGATCGTAGCGATCGACTTTGACATTTCCTAAGTCCCAAGCTGGGTCAGCATAGACACAATTTTGCTTGGGCGTATCCTCATGGCTGTTAGGTTCGTAGTTCGGCGCGCTACCACCGTTGTTACCCAATGCCATTGCGCCATCTCGTTGGTAGTGCATCACCGGACATTTTGGTTGATTAACCGGCAATTGCTGATAGTTTGCACCGAGACGGTAGCGTTGAGCATCTGCATAGGACATGATGCGAGATTGCAGCACTTTATCTGGAGAGAAGCTAATTCCTGGAACCACATTAGAAGGAGAAAATGCCGCCTGTTCTACTTCTGCAAAAAAGTTTTGGGGATTGCGATTGAGTTCGAGAATTCCCACATTAATTAAGGGAAACTCTGAGTGCTTCCACACTTTTGTCAAGTCAAAGGGGTTTTCGCGATATTCTGCGGCCTGGGCTTCGGTCATTACTTGAATGCAAAAGCGCCACTTGGGATAATTACCTTGCTCGATCGCCTCAAACAAGTCGCGAGTCGAATGATCGGGATCTTCGCCTTTGATCCGCATCGCTTCTGCGGCGGTCAAATTTTCAATACCTTGCATGGTTTTGAAGTGGAATTTGCACCAAACTCGTTCTCCTTTGGCATTGATGAGGCTGAACGTATGGCTGCCAAAACCATCCATGTGGCGGTGGTTTTTCGGTGTACCGCGATCGGAAAACAGAATTGTCACCTGATGCAGAGATTCTGGACTCAGCGACCAGAAATCCCACTTAGCGTTAGGATCTTTGAGATGCGTTTGCGGATGGCGCTTTTGTGTGTGGATAAAATCAGGGAATTTAAGCGGATCGCGGATGAAGAAAACAGGGGTGTTGTTACCCACTAAATCCCAGTTACCTTCTTCGGTGTAAAATTTGAGCGAAAAGCCTCTGGGATCACGTTCGGCATCCGCTGAACCTTGTTCGCCGCCTACGGTAGAGAAGCGGAGGAGAACCTGAGTTTGTTTACCAATTTCTGAGAATAGCTGAGCTTTGCTATAGCGAGTAATGTCATGGGTGATGGTCAACGTACCAAATGCAGCGGCTCCTTTAGCATGGACAACGCGCTCAGGAATGCGTTCTCGGTTGAAGTGAGCCAGCTTTTCCATCAGGTGAAAATCCTGCATCAGGATGGGCCCGCGTTCACCGGCAGTCAAGGAGTTCTGGTTATCTGCAACGGGAATCCCGTCCGCCGTTGTCAATGTTTTATGTTCTGTCATGGTTGGTAAATCGATTGCTCTATCCTCAGTGTTCCATAGGTTTCTGGGACGGGGGTCTATCTGCGGAGGTAATTCTCGGATTTGCGATCGGGTGTTAGATTATGAGTGTGTTTTCAAAGTTTACTGAGTTAATTAAAACCAATTTGCCAATAAAATATGATTGATTTCTACACTGTGATTCTCAGAAGAAGTGCTGATTATTGGGTTTCTCTGTGTTTGGAAAATGGATTGGTGGGACAAGGCAATACTCCTGAACAATCTATTGATAAACTGAAACAAGCTATTGAGTCATTTTCCGAAGTGTATGAATCAGAGTCTGATGTTTATCTCAGCCCTCTTTCTATTAATGAGTTACACGAGTTTCTAACTTTAGAAGATGCGGAAGCCTCAGACACTTATGAACTAAGAAAAGTTTATGCCTAAAATAATTAGACTTCAGGACTTACGCAGGGGGCCCAGAAACCGGGTTTTTTTACGAAAATACTGAGTTACAACCCGAAGATTTGGTAAAAAACCCGGTTTCTTTGGTAGAAATGGGTAAGTCCTGACTTAATTAATCTTGACAACAGGTTCTCACATATTCTCGAACAACAACAGATAAATCAAACAATACTTTCTCTCCTTCTATTCTTTTGAGCAAATAACGCTCACGCAACGATCGCAACCCATTCATTAAGTCCATTGATGACAGAGATAAACTTTGGCTTAAATCTTCCCTTGACACAGGTAAGTCAAATTTACTTAATTGTAAAAGAATCTCTTGCTCTGTGGGTGATAGTCGCTTGAATAATTCAGTCAACCTAGATTTCATATCTTTAGTGACAACTAAACTATCTTCTTTTAAAAAATCAGCAACTTTCCCCCCAAATATATTTTTAATTAAACTGGCAATATCTTTTAGATCAACGAAATTTCCTCCGTACATATCGCTCAAATCCGCCCAGGAGTCATCATCTTTTAGTCCCCATTTTTTGAATATTTCTGTATTGTCTAATCCTTGTAAATCTAAGCACTTAATAGGATATAAATCCTCATCCAGACTAATCATTTCTTGACATTGTTCCTGACTTATTAAAATGAAGCTGCTTTGATGTTCTAGATTTGTCATCATTTTCAATAAATTTTGGAAATTTTTAGATTCCGTTTTGAACTCTCCTGCCAATTCTCCCTTAATAAATAATTCTTGGACATCATCAACGATGATTAAACATCTTTGTTGACGCAAAAGATTGAAAAATTGAGTTAACTTATTATCAGTTTGAATATAATCGCGATCGACACCTGTGATAATTTCATTAATAATGTCATCTAAAGATTGAGATATTTTGAGATTTTTCCAGATTACTACATCAAATTTTTGTAAATTTAGGTCAACAAACTGTTTGACTAGGGTGGTTTTGCCAATTCCACTTAATCCTAAAACTGAGACTAGATGAACATTTTGGTCGATTAACCAGTGGGAGAGGGTTTGAAGTTCGGTTGTGCGATCGTAAAAACTGGTAATTTTAGGCGCTAGGGTTAAATCGTGATACAGAGATTTAGATTTATTTTTAGTTATATTTTCTTGAATATCTTTGCTTGTATTATATAAAATTTGTGGATTAAAATTAAAATTGTGATTACTACCATTTACATGACAAATCTTTTGATTTTGAGATGATTGGATATGTAATCTTTGGAAGGTAGAGCAAAAATTGTATTTATTAATATCTTCGCCTAACTGTTTAGATAAAATCTGCCATAGCTGACGCCCAACATTTCTAACACGACTTTCACTACGTTTACAATCATCAGCAATTTCATCATAGGTCTTTCCCTGGTAAACCCCCGTAACTACAGCCTTTTGCACATCATCCAAGTGTTTTCCCGTCTTAGTGAATACCAACTGATCGGCACATTGTAAAACCTCTGCAACATTCATAAAATGTATCCACAGTAAATTTTTGATAATTATAGTATATTTTAAGACATTCTATTAATTTTTGTTAATTTTAGTTTGATTTTTATAAAAAAACACAAGATAAAATAAGATATTTTAAGCTTGTGTTCGTTTATCAAAGTATGTATAGTGATTTTTATGATTTTGTTTTGAACAAGGCACTTCAGTATGTCAATGCCCCAAGAAATGACTGATGCTAATCTTAGATCTATTCCATCCGGTCTATCTGGCATTTATGCAATATACCATAATTTTGATGGAGAAATTGATACTGCTTATGTAGGAAGAGCCAAAGGGACACCCGGAAGTTGTATTAAGACAAGACTGCAAAAACATTTTAATGGCACAGATAGACAGCGTATTGGCAGTGTGATATCCACCAGCCAAAAGGAAAAGGAGTTTTTCTTTTCTTATGAAACGATTGAAAGCTATGAAAAATTGAAGAGGATTGAAAAATCAGAAATTGTGAATATCCTACCAGCGGGGAACGTCCAACGCAATTTCAAAATTGAAGATTTAGGTATAGAGTGAGTGAATTATAAATCTTTTTAAAATTCATCTCGATCAGACAGAGTTCAACACAAGTTAGTGACAATAGAGGTAAAAGTTTATGAGTGATGGTCAAAGTGTTAAGTATGCAGTGGACTTGGTAATGTGTATTGATGGCACAGGTTCAATGAGTCATTTAATTGAAGAAGTGAAGTCAGCGGCTCTAAACTTTGCTCAGTTGATAGAAGCTAGGATGAAAGAAAAAAGTAAAAAAATCGATCAACTGAGAGCTAGGGTAATTGTATTTCGCGATTATTGGGCAGATTCACCCGATAAGGTTATGCAATGTTCCGAGTTTTTTGACTTGCGATCGCAGTCTTCATATCTGGATAATTTTGTTTCTCCAATTAAAGCTGAGGGTGGTGGCGATGAACCGGAAAATGGCTTAGAAGCAGTTGGGTTAGCACTTAAGTCTAACTGGGAAAAAGGAGACTTTAACAAACACCGATATGTCGTAGTTGTTTTCACGGATGCTAGCGCTCATAGTTTAGACAAAAGCGGAAAACCCAGCCACTATCCTAATGATATACCAAAAACCTTTGATGACTTGACCGATTACTGGCACGAAATGCCAGAATCAGACAAACGTTTATTGCTGTTTGCACCTGATGCAGATCCCTGGACAATGATGAGTAGCTGGGAAAATACGATTCATTATGTTTCGGAAGCAGGTAGGGGATTAGAAGATGTAGAAACGGAGGCGATTTTAGATGCGATCGCCAATAGCTTAAGGTGATGCAGATCTCTGGACAATTATGAACAGTAGTAGGGTGTGTCATATTTTTAAGTTAATGGTTAAAAAAATAGCTTTACTTTCTGACACACCCTAAACATCAAAATATTAGAAAAAATCAAGCATAAGCAAAAGGAATTAAGTTATGACTATGACTAAATTTAATTTAGTAGTCAATATAGAAGTTGCCGAAGACAAAGGCGAAGATGATAATCTAGCTGAACATTTTGGACAATCTTTTTTGATGGGAGTGTTTGACGGTTTAGGAGGTGCATCTGCTGGTTATGATGGCAAAACTGGGGGGCGCATTGCTTCAGCAGAAGCTTCTCAAATCACCAAAGAATTCTTCAAACAACGGTATGGCGAAATCGCGCCAGAAAATGTTATTGAATTGCAAAATAAAATTTGCCAATCGCTGAAACATAAAGCAGATAATAATATGCAAAAATCTCGCCTAAAAGGTACTTTATTGCAACATAGACTCTGTACGACGATCGCGCTGGCTAGCATTCCCAAGCAACAAGGACAAGAAAAAATTAAAATTTTTGAAGTTGACGTAGCTTGGATGGGAGATTCGCGGATTTATTTTCTTAGTCCAACTAAAGGTTTACAACAACTGACTAAAGATGACTTAAAAACTTCCAAAGATGCCTTGGAAATGCTGAGACAAGATCCACCAATGTCTCAATGTTTAACTGCTGATATCAGCCCGGAATCGCAGATTCATTTTCAGCACTATAAAATAGAAGAAACTGCTGGCTGTTTTTTAGCTTGTACTGATGGCTGTTTCCAGTATTTTTCTGCTCCTTGGGAATTTGAAAAATTGTTGCTAGAGATGCTCTCTAAGTCAGAAGGGGATACAATGGAAAAAAATACTTGGCAACAATTAATTAAACAAAGATACACAGAGATTAAGCAAGATGATGTTTCTTTAATTCTCTATCCAGTAGGATTTAACGGGATAAAGCACTTAAAGAGTTCTTATCAAAAACGTTTGCAGTATCTCCAAGAAAACTTTATGGCTCCTACAGCTAATAGTCGCTATGAGGATGTACAAAATCTCTGGGAAAAGTATAGAATTGATTATGAATATTATTTCCAATTTATTCAAGAAATTCAGCTAATAGCTACTTCTAAACTACCCGTATCAGAAGATTATTCCTCCAGTTCAGTAACTTCAGTCACTTCTAGTTTGAGTACACAAGAACTTAATCAAGTCTTTAAACAGAAAGCAGCAGCCAAGGCTGAAGAAATTCAAACTTTGTTGGAGCAGGCTTACTCTTATTATGAAAATAATCGCTTAAACGAAGCTCAAAATTTGTGCAGTCAAATTTTGAATATTGAGGTTCATAACACTGAAGCTAAATATCTTTTAGGATTGATTTACACTAAATCAGCTTTTACAGAAAGCAATTATTATAACAGAGGAGAGTTATTCAAAAAGGCAGCTTCCTACTTCGAGGAACTTGTTTTAAACAAGTCGGCTGTGGAAAAACTTATAGCTGTCGAAAAGATTGTGGAATCATACCGAATTCTAGGTTTTATTTACTATTCTTTAAATAGCCCAAACAAGTCTGTTGATTATTATCAAATATTTTTTAAGAGTGAGGGTTCAGATAAATTAGACAACTGGCAGGAACACTTGAACTTTTTTGTGATTTCTCTGAGGAATTCCACAGGCAATAAATGCGAATCGGCTAATTCAGCCATACAATTTTGTCACCGTCTAGTTCATAATACTAAACTCTTACCTTATGGTAGAAATACTGTAATTTACTACTTTATGGCACAACTACAAGAAATAGAAGGAGAATTAAATGCAGCCTTGAATAGTCTTCAAACAGTCTTGGCAAACTCTTTGCAACTGGATTATAAAATGCACCAAGAAGCGCAACAAATGTATCATAAAATTATGAATAAGTTAAACGGCAGGAGATATTAATAACCGATGTCTTACAAAAAAGGTGATGTTATTGCGGAAAAGTATGTAGTAACCCGTGATTTTGATAGTGCTAACGGTGGTCAATGTCAATGGGGTTTTGCTATGTACAATGGCAACGAATATTTTCTCAAAAAATTCCTCAGTCCAGTTTATCCAGGCGAAGATGCACCAGGAAGCGAAAAAGGAAAACAAAAGCGGCGGGATCAGTGTGATGAATTTGCTAGAAAACAGCTAGCTATTCAAACAGCATTATCCGCTTGTGGTGCAGGTGGCTCAGTAGTCGTGACCGTGGAATTTTTTAAGTACGGTGATGATTATGGTGAACATTTCTTCAAAGTCTGCCAAAAAGTTGATACCAGTTCCTTATCAAAGGAAATACATAAACTAGAGCAAAAAAAGCGTTTATTTGTGATGCTAACAGCAGCAGGCGCGCTGAAAATTTTACACTCCAATGGCATTGTCCATCTTGACTTGAAACCAGATAATGTGCTGATTCAAGAATGGGAAGGAAGGCAAGTTGCTAAAATTATTGATTTTGATAGTAGTATTCTTGAAGGAGAATTAATCGCGGCAGAATTTTTAGTCGGCGATCCGGTATATTATTCCCCAGAATTTGCCAAACATATTGCCACAGCAGGAAAGACACCTGCACCCACTAAAAAATCTGATCTTTTTTCCCTGGGTTTGATTTTCAGTCAATATTGGACAGGTACTCGTCCGGTTTTATCAGAAAAGTATACTTATGCTCACGAAGCTATTCTGGATGGGAAACAACTGGAATTACCGTCGATTAAAAATACAACTAAATTGCGCGGTACTCTCATTGAAGATCCACTAGATACCGAAGTGCGTAAACTAATAGGAGAGATGTTAGCTTTAAACCATGAAGAAAGACCTGATATTAATCAAGTCCATCAAAAAATCAAATATTTTTATAATAATGGTGCTCCACCCAAAGATGGTAAAAATAAGCTAATCATTAATCTGAAGTCCAAATTATGAAAGTTTTGATTTTATGAAAAAAACGTACCAGTGTAAAGGTTGTGGGAATGAAGTTGTTTCACTGATGAAGCCTTCAGAGTGTCAGGTTTGTACAGGACGAGAATGGACGAGATTAGCTACGAGTAAACCGATTGATTCAGGAGATGAAACTATGGCTATTGATAAAGATTTATTTTCTTCGTTTAAATTTCGATCTACTATCGAGGGCTATTGCCGAGATATTGGCTGGAATATTTCTAGGATTGATAATGAAATAGCTGTAATTAAGTTTGATATGGAGTCTGGAACTACTCAAACTTTATTGATTGTCAAGTATGATTCTACTCTTGAATTTTCTTGTCCTAGTGGTTTAAAATTTGACGATATAGATGATGTTCCCCATAATCTATCTACGTTTCTTCTTGGAAAAAATGCTGAATATAAACTGGGTTTTTGGGCTTTGCAAAAACTCGGAGGCAAACAAACGTTTTCAATTATTCATAACGCAGAGATGAGTTTGATAGATGTTAATTATTTCGGTCGAGTAATAATCAGATTGATACAAGAATGTGATGATTTTGAAAGAAAAATTGAAGAATTACTCAATAATTAATATGCCTTAGCGTAGTTATCCGTTAGTAATCTCTTTTTTGGACGTGGAGTGTTGGAGGTTGAACGATCGCCCATTCCCAACACCCATCACTGCAACCCCTCTGTTGTGGATGTATTTTTCAGAACCAGGACTTACGCATGGGGCCAAAAACCCGGTTTCTCCGTCAATATTTATCGAAAAAGTGACGATTCTTGGAAGAAACCGGGTTTTTTGTGTAAGCCCTAAGAACTATACTCTCCTGACTCTAAATAGGTGATGATAAGAATAGTACCTATTCAAAAGTTCTCTCAATGACTTTTATCCCATCGGAAGCGTTTAAATCAATTAGTTATCCCGATCGCACCGTCAAAAGAGCCGATCGCGCGATCCGGTGCAGCCCATTTCAATTACACTTCTTCCAGACCATCCGCGATAACAGCGTTTTCCTGACAACGATCGCCTCAAATTCCGGTGTCGAAAGCGGTTACACGCGATCGCCCGTAGCCGAACTCACAGCCGAAAACTCCCTGCTGTGGCTGATCCAAGTCGGCGTACTGCGGCGAGAAGTAGACGGACAAGGGATTACCGACAGTTTTCGCCTCACGCCCCTGGGCCGCCAACTTGTGGAAAAATGGGAAGGGGAAGGAGGTAAAGTGCCGGATGCTTCATTGTGCGATCGTCTGGGAAATGCCTTTAGCCGTGGGTTGGGACTGTTTCTATGAGCTTTTCTCGCTTGCCACAGTCTGATAGATAGTCCGACAGTCCGACAATCCGACAGTCCGACAGTCCGACAGGGAATGAATTCCCTGTCTCATAGCGAAAGTCGGTTAAAACCGACTGCAAGTGTCAATTCAATTCGATGTTGAGTTTCGCATAAAACCGACTGCAAGTCTAAATTCAACTTGATATTGAGTTTCGCATTTCACGTTAATCAACCTCCTCAGTCCTCTTTCAGAGGACTTGCGCTATGAGACAGGGATTTCAATCCCTGTCGGATTGTCGGACTCGCCGTAAAACGAGTTCTACCCCTTAAAGCCGTCAAGCAAAGGACGGGGTTTTAGACCCATTTTCTTGATAAATTAAATACGGGATAGCTTAACTAATACAAATTAAACTTAAATCAAATTAAAACAATGGTTCAAACCACGACTAAACCTTTAACCCTGGACGAATTTCTCCAATTACCGGAAACCAAACCCGCCAGCGAATTCATTGATGGTCAGATTATCCAGAAACCTATGCCCCAGGGAAAACACAGCACAATTCAAAGCGATTTGGGTACTGACATCAACCGGGTACTCAAACCCCAACGCATCGCCCGCGCCTATTCAGAATTACGCTGCACCTTTGGCGGTCGATCGACTGTTCCTGATGTTACAGTGTTCACTTGGGAACGGATTCCCCGCGACTCGGACGGAAAAGTCGCCAACACCTTCGCCATCGCCCCGGATTGGACTATTGAAATTCTTTCCCCCGATCAAAGCCAAACCAAAGTTGTCCGCAACATCCTGCACTGTCTCGCCCACGGAACCCAGATGGGTTGGTTGATTGACCCGGAAGAGGAACTGGTATTTGTCTATTTTGCCGATCGCACCATAGCATTTTTTGAAGCACCGGGCGATCGCCTCCCCGTTCCACCTTTCGCCGAATCCTTCAATCTGACTGTCGGTGAAATGTTCGGTTGGTTGATTGAGTAGCGCTACCTTGATTTATGAAAGATTTTTTAACCACAGAGGGCGCAGAGGGCGCAGAGGAAGAGAGGAGGGAGTGGCCTAGGGATTTGGTTGGATCGAATGTGCGTGCGATCGCCTATACTGGAATATCTGGTTGTCAGCTCTTCAAGGCCGAGAGAGGACTAAAGTCCTCACTACAAACTTAATTATGATTATTTAACTCGACTTGATAAGTAAGTCCATCTAACTAAACTTAAGATATCGATGGCTAAAAAACTTACTGTATAAGCACTGTTCCGTCTTCCGTCTTCCTGAATTTCCCCCCTAGGGGGGGGCAGGGGGGGGTTCTTCCTTCTTCCGTCTTCCGTCTTCCTGAATTTCCCCCCTAGGGGGGGGCAGGGGGGGGTTCTTCCTTCTTCCTTCTTCCTTCTTCCTTCTTCCTTCTTCTAACAACTAACTACAGAAAACGTTTCTCAAAAATGGAAGCAAAATCTTACAAAGACAGCGTAAATCTGCCCCAAACCAAGTTTGAAATGCGCGCCAACGCCGTCAAACGGGAACCGGAATTGCAACAATTTTGGGCAGACGAACACATCTACGATCGCCTTTCGGAAAATAATCCGGGCGACTTGTTCATCCTCCACGACGGCCCACCCTACGCTAACGGCCAACTCCACATCGGCCACGCCCTCAACAAAATCCTCAAAGATTTCATCAATCGCTACCAGATGCTGTGCGGCAAAAAAGTCCGCTATGTCCCCGGTTGGGATTGTCACGGATTGCCGATCGAACTTAAAGTATTGCAAGATCTAAAATCGGCAGAAAGACTCAATCTTACCCCGATCGAACTCCGTCGCAAAGCCGCCGCCTTCGCCCAACAAACCGTCGAACAACAACGCGCTTCCTTCAAAACTTACGGTGTTTGGGGCGACTGGGAACATCCATATTTAACCCTGAAACCAGAATACGAAGCCGCCCAAATCGGTGTATTCGGTCAAATGGTGCTCAAAGGCTACATCTATCGTGGCTTTAAACCTGTTCACTGGAGTCCGAGTTCCAAAACCGCCCTCGCCGAAGCCGAATTAGAATATCCCGAAGGGCACACATCGCGCAGCATCTACGTCGGCTTCCATGTGAGAACTTTGTCAAAATCTTTGCAATCGAAGCTCAAGCGCTATATGCCGAGCCTCTGGGCAGCGATTTGGACGACTACCCCCTGGACGATTCCGGCCAACTTGGCGATCGCCGTCAATCCCGAATTGGATTACGCGGTGGTGGAACCATCGGCAAATTCCCACATCGCCCAACAATTCATGTTAGTAGCTCTGGATGCGGTCGATCGACTATCGGCAACTTTTAATACAGAATTAAAAATACTGGCGACTTTCAAAGGCAAAGAATTAGAAGGTTGTACTTACAAACATCCTTTGTTCGATCGCGAAAGTCCGATCGTTGCTGGCGGCGATTACATTACCGCTGATTCTGGGACGGGATTAGTTCACACCGCACCGGGCCACGGACAAGAAGACTTTATCGTCGGAAAACGCTGCGGTTTACCAGTTTTAACTCCCGTAGATGAAAACGGAAATTTCACCGCAGAAGCCGGAGTATTCGCAGGTCTAAATGTCCTCGGAAATGGCAATAGCGCAGTCATTGATGCTCTTTCCGAAGCAAATGCTTTGATTAAAGAGGAAAGTTACGCTCACTCTTATCCTTACGATTGGCGCACTAAGAAGCCAACTATTTTTAGGGCGACGGAACAATGGTTTGCTTCGGTGGAAGGGTTTCGTGATGAAGCGTTAACAGCCATTTCTAATGTGAAGTGGATTCCCGCCCAAGGCGAAAATCGGATTACTGCAATGGTAGGCGATCGATCGGATTGGTGCATCTCCCGCCAGCGGACTTGGGGCGTTCCGATTCCGGTATTCTACGATGAAGAAACTAACGAACCGCTTTTAAACGAAGAAACTATCGCCCACGTCCAAGCAATTATTGCTGACAAGGGTTCTGATGCTTGGTGGGAAATGTCGATCGCCGAATTACTGCCGGAATCTTACCGCAATAATGGCCGCACTTATCGCAAGGGAACGGACACGATGGATGTGTGGTTTGACTCTGGTTCTTCCTGGGCCGCAGTGGCTAAAGGGCGATCGGAATTGAACTATCCTGCTGATATGTATTTGGAAGGTTCAGACCAACATCGCGGTTGGTTTCAATCCAGTTTACTCACCAGCGTAGCAACTAATGGTGTGGCTCCTTACAAAACAGTTTTGACTCATGGTTTTGTGCTGGATGAAAAAGGCCGCAAGATGAGCAAATCTGAAGGAAATGTTGTCGATCCAGCCTTGGTAATTAAGGAATACGGGGCCGATGTTTTGCGGTTGTGGGTGTCTTCGGTAGACTACTCGGCCGATGTGCCTTTGGGCAAAAACATTCTCAAACAGCAGTCGGATGTTTACCGCAAAATTCGCAATACAGCTAAGTTTTTGCTGGGGAATTTGCACGACTTTGACCCCGCAAAAGATGCTGTCCCTTACGCGGAATTGCCGGAACTCGATCGCTATATGTTGCACAGAATGGGCGAAGTATTTGCGGAAGTAAAGGATGCTTTTGATAACTTCCAATTTTCTCGATTTTTCCAAACAGTGCAGAATTTCTGCACAGTAGACTTGTCGAGTTTTTATCTGGATATTGCCAAGGATAGACTTTACATCAGCGCTACAGATGCTCACCGCCGCCGGAGTTGTCAGACGGTGATTGCGATCGCTGTGGAGAATTTGGCAAAGGCGATCGCACCTGTGTTGTGTCACATGGCTGAGGATATTTGGCAATATATTCCCTATCCCACATCGCACAAATCAGTGTTTGAATCGGGTTGGGTAGAATTGGATGCTTCATGGCACAATCCAGAATTGGCGACTCGTTGGCAATATTTGCGGCAAGTACGTGGGGAAGTGAACAAGGTTTTGGAAAAAGCTCGGATGGAGAAGGCGATCGGTTCTTCTTTGGAAGCTAAGGTTTTATTGTATGTTCCTGATGTTGAAAAAAGAGAGCAGTTACAAGCTTTGAATCCTAGTAGTGAGGGATTGCTGGAGTTTGTGCGATCGCAAAATTCAATTATCGAGTTAGCAGCAGCGGAAAAAGCTAAAGCAGTACAAGATCTACAGGAAGAACAAGCAGCAAATGTTGCCAAGGTATTGACAGAAACGACAATTCATGTAGAGGAGGAAACCATCGCAGAGGGCGATCGACCTTCAGAAGTCATCGAATATTCTGCCGTTGAACCCTCGGTTCCCGATCCACAGCCAATCTTCGAGCGAGTTGCTCAGTTTGTAGCAGATATACCTACCTACCTGGGCAATTTCTTCACAGAATACCAAAAGGTTTTGGTCACAGTTGGCTTGTTGGCCTCACTCTTGGTAACTGGTAAAGTAACCCTGGGAATCTTGGATACAATAAATCAAATTCCCATGCTGGGGGGACTGTTGGAAATCATCGGTATCCTATTCACCATTTGGTTTGCTTTCCGTCATTTGTTGTTCGCAGCTAGCCGTCAAGAACTGGCAGAAAATATTGAGTTGCTGACAGCAGATGTGCTGGGCAAGACCAGCGCGATTGTGATTGCAGAAACCCAGGCGATCGTACTCACAGCCCCAGTAGAAACAGCGATTGTAGCAGTACCTGAAATCCCGGAAATGGTACTGGCGAGCTCAGTCCAACCACTGATGGTAGAAGTACCTGAAATCCAGACAACTGAATTAATTCCAGTCGAACCAAAATTAGAAACACCGGCCCAAATACCTGTAGCTTCTAATTTAGTAATGACCGGCAACGGTGTAGACGAATTGCGCTATTTGTTCATTACTTCGGAAGTGGAACTAATAGAATCGAATCAGGTTCTGCAAGAGTTGCCTTACAACTTCCAGTCTCCTGATTTGGCGATTGGTGTGGTCAAAGCAGATGGCGAAAAGTGCGATCGTTGCTGGAATTATTCTACTCACGTCGGCGAGTCGATCGAACATCCGCTAATTTGCGAACGCTGCGTTTCAGCAGTAGACGGTGAATTTTAATCTAGGCGCTGATAACGCACCCTACATTTAGATGTAATGTGCGTTAATTGAAGTTTTGTAGGAGCAGGTTCGCCTTTGATATTTGAGAAGTATCGACAAATTATATAAACCCGCCCCCACCAAACAAACAGCCCTTTATTTCCAGTCTAAGAACTAAATATCCTCTGGATCGATCCCCATCTCCCGCAGCTTAGCCGCTAGCCGATCGGCTCGTTGCTTTTCATGCTCTGCGCGCTCCTCGCCCGTCAGCAGTAGATTCCCATCGCTATCCCACCAACGCAGCCAGGGCAACGTTTGATTGCCTTCGGGCCCGATCCAAATGCCCAATTCTACACCCATGCGGGCGATCGGGTAATGCCCGCGCTGGTTCGCTGCAATGAGTTGATAGTGATTTGCCACTAATTCATAAACTTCGACTGCGGCTTTCTCCACCTCGTAAATTGCATAGAAGGGAATCCGAATCGCCTGCTCATAAACCCAAAACTTCCCCGCTTTGGCTCCCTCAACTGCCGAGGGCGGTGTCGAATCGCGCTCTTCTGAGCCATTTCCTGACACAAACTTGATCGCAATTAGCGGAGCCACAAATTCCTTCCACAACACATAAGATCGCCGTCCCACCCCATCCAACAAGGGCGGCACATTCGGCACATAGAACCAGTCCGGTGCTTCTGCACCTCCCTCCGGTGGGTCAGTCAAGCGCCAATAAATCCCACAATCTTGACCAATCGCGTATTGCCCATCCGGGTGCAGTCGATCGAGGATAGGACGAATAGAAGTGGTGAGTAGCAAACTTTGCGGATGTTCTTGGAAATTTTTCACAAATGTACCATCTGACTCCGGTAACTGCGTATGATCCGGTAATGATAAAAGAGGCCGTGATTGCGCGATCGTCATGGGGATATCTCCAACTTTAGCTAGACAGACGGGAATCCCCACACTATACCGCCTCGGTTAGTGTGGGATGAAAGGCGTGTGAGGTGAGGATTCCATCTGTTCACAATCTCAAAGCATAGCTTTGAGGAGTGGGCGGATGGAT
>NZ_JBGJZU010000007.1:0-132948 GCF_041354475.1 Microcoleus sp. | reverse complement strand
TGTATTGGAATCTTGCTTTCATTCTTTGTCCTTTGTTTTACTATTCCATTCTAACAGGCTCGGTAAAATCTACCAAAGAATTAAAGCCGTCCTTAAGGACGGGGTTTTCAACCCAATTTTTTGATAATTTGCTGCATAGCGCTCTTCACCGTTTTGGCCACCAGGATTTTATCATTTTTAGCTAAAGCTGTTGTCCTTGAATTGGGAAGCCCACACTAACAGCCCTACGCGATGAGTGTTGGGTAGTTCACGAGTCTATCTAATGTTAACCCTGCCTCTGTATGTCAGTACAGAGGCAGGGTTATCAATTGACTATTGAGAATTATTTAGTTGTAGCTTAGCGCACGGTGCTTCGGGATTCCGCTTCAGGTAAGCGCCACCCACCCAGTCGAGTTATTTTAGCGCTGCGTTCGGCCAAGATTAGCAGCAAATAAATAGTCATTACATAGCCCGTGGCCAGAATGGGAATAATTAGAGGAATATCACGGTAAATCATAATTAGAGCCACCAGTCGAGGAGGAGAAGGTCAAACAGGGGGAGGACGGGTTCAACACCTACTACATTAAGTCAGCACACAAAACAACGCCTTGACTCTAAAGGCTGCTTTTTGATATAAAGCGATCGGGAAAAATAAACTTTTCCCTGTCCACTATCATTTACTGCTTTATTTATGCTTTAACAGCCTAAAGTGTTGCACTCTAGCTGCCTTGAGCTACCGCACACATACAATCCACTACCATTAACTCGTGTTTTTTTTGCTCCCATGAGCATAAAATACTTACCAGAGTTTTTGGTCGGGATCGGGTTAACAAGGCTGGCTCTAACAACCTCTTGCAGATACTCTAAAGCTGCCTGCTGATTTAGCTGGGCTTAATGTATGGAATTGTTTAAATCCTTAATATCTAGTATAGCACAGGTTTTATAGCATTTAAAGATTTTTTCCCAAAGTCCTTAACAATTCGATACAATAGGGTCACGTCTCTGGTAGCCTGCTGCTGCTCACCCTCAAGCCCATAACTTCTGGCTGATGACAGAGGATCGATCGCTATCGATCGCAGAGATTTTTGTTCCCGATCGCAGAGAATTACCTTAAAATAAAGATATGATATGTAAAATTTTGTTACTTTACGGCTTGAGTCGGCGTATCCATGATCTCTAGCACTCTCCTATTTTCCTCGGTTGAAGAAGACCTGCGACTGTTGACAGAAAACTTGAAACAGTTAGTGGGTGCCCGTCATCCCATTTTGTACGCGGCTGCGGAATACTTA
The DNA here is from genome assembly GCF_041354475.1 of Microcoleus sp. Taxonomy (NCBI): domain Bacteria; kingdom Bacillati; phylum Cyanobacteriota; class Cyanophyceae; order Oscillatoriales; family Microcoleaceae; genus Microcoleus; species Microcoleus sp. The sequence goes on along the minus strand of NZ_JBGJZU010000007.1, from coordinate 131,680 downwards.
TTCGGCACAAAGGGAAAACGGGTGAGACCCGCAATAGTCTTGTTGGTCGCCAAGGCGACGATGCCCGATCGGGAAATCACGGAAAAACACCGTCGCCTCGCCGAAATCACGGAAATGATCCACACGGCAAGTCTAGTCCACGACGACGTGGTGGACGAGTCGGATCTGAGGCGGGGAGTGCCGACGGTTCACAGTCGGTTTAACAATCGAGTGGCAGTATTGGCGGGAGATTTTCTGTTTGCTCAATCCTCCTGGCATTTGGCAAATCTCGACAACCTGACAGTAGTCAAACTGCTTTCAGAAGTGATTATGGATTTAGCAGAGGGAGAAATTCAACAGGGACTAAATGGGTTTGATACCAGTTTGTCGATCGAAGCGTACCTAGAAAAAAGTTATTACAAAACAGCCTCTTTAATTGCCAACAGCTCCAAAGCAGCGGGCTGTTTGAGCGAGGTTTCAGCGGAAGTAGCAGACGATTTGTACAACTACGGTCGCAACATTGGTTTGGCATTCCAAATAGTAGATGATATATTAGATTTCACCGCTTCAACAGAAACTTTGGGGAAACCCGCCGGTTCCGATTTGATCAGCGGTAATCTGACAGCACCAGCACTATTTGCCCTGGAAGAAAAGCCTTACTTGGAAGTTCTCATAGAACGAGAGTTTGCCCAAGAAGGAGATTTAGAGCAGGCCCTAGCACTGGTGGCAGATTCTCAAGGTATAGCAAGATCGCGAGAATTAGCCACAAATCACGCACAGAAAGCGGTCGAATACTTGGCATCAATGCCCCATTCAGAGTCTCGCCAAGCTTTGATTGATTTGGCGGAATACGTTTTGAGCCGACTTTATTAGAAGGAAGAAGTCACCCCCCACCCCCCCCTGCCCCTCCCAAGGGGGATGGGGGAGGGGGGATGGGGGAAATTCACCAAGAAGGAAGAGGGGAGAGTGGGGGAGCAATGCCCAATGCCCCATGCCCAATTCCCGATGCCCAACTAAGCGATATCCGGGGGGAGATTGCTAGAATTTGACAGTAAAGTCGATCGATACTGTTGCAAGTAAACATTAATTAAGTTCTGCACTTGGTCGCGACTGACTTCCGTGCCGACTTCCAGATTGCCCGGAGTTTCAAAAAAAACAATACTGTCAAGACCTTCGAGAGCTAGCATCTGAAATAAAATGTGAGTAACAGGTATGGATACAGGCAAGATACGATCGCCCGCAGCAGCCGGAGCCTGGGAAGCATCTTTCAAATTACTCCAAGCATAAATCACCCGCTTCTCTTGCCCAGGTTGCTTGAGATTGCTCAAAACCGCGATCGCCCAACTTCGATCGAAGTTTTGCAAAATAAAGTATTCCAGATGCTCAAGCTGTTGGGCAAGTAATCGCAGCGCCGGGGAGATCGCCTCTAGAATTTGTGGTGTCGAACCGTCAGGGGGAGCTTTATCGATGAGTGCTCGAATCTGTAGATCTAAATCCATCGGTCGCTATAATTTGAGATTGGATATTCAGAATTTCAGGTTAGCAGGTGCGCGTCCAAGTATTGTAAAACTATGGGATAGCTGGGACAACCTGCAAGCATCTCGCAAATCTAAAGTGTTCTATCTAAAGTCACATGAGTGTGCTAATTTCAAGGTTAGTTGTAAACAATCATGCGGGAAATCTGCCAGAGCGTGGAAACCATCTTTCAACTGCTGTTAGACGAACTTACAAAGTCCACTCGCGCGTCTGAGCAGAATTGCCGGGATGTAGCAGGACGACTCGCAGCAGAAGTCAACAGGATATGCACAGAAAGCCAGCGGATTCAAGCCTCTGGAGACATAGAAGGTTCTGCCCTAGGTCTCGCCCAGCACCGCTTGCAACAATGCCTCCATTATTACAATTTAGGCTCCGGGCCAGGACGAGTAGAATTACACAGTACCCTCAGCGCGATCGTCTATCGCTACATCACTCCACCCCAGGTGCAATCTAGCTACCAGGCGCGGATTGAGCTGATCAAAGATTTCTTGCAAGGATTTTATCTCGAAGCTTTAAAAGCATTCCGGCGCGAAACGCAACTGCCACCCACCTACAGCCCCCGCACTCGCTTAGAATTAGCAGAGTACATGGCATTTGTAGAGCGCTTTGGTAAACGGCGTATTCCTTTGCCTCGGAACCGCAGCCAGCAACTAATTATTTTGCGGGCCCAAACCTTTTCCCAGCAGCAGCCCAAAGAAACCTCCGTAGATATGGAACAAGCCGCAGACGGAGGGGCTACAGATTCTGACCAAACCTGGAACGACTCTTCAGTACACTCAGTACGAGAGGCGATGGCCGGACAAGGTGCTAGTGGAATTCGCCCCAACGGCGAGGAGTCAGAGTCTCTGCGACAAAACGTGATTGACGAATTAGTTGCTTACTTGAAAGAGCGCAACCAACAAGAATGTGCAGATTATTTTGTGCTGAGGTTGCAAGATTTGCCAACCCAGGAAATAGAGGCAATTCTGGGCATCACTCCCCGCCAAAGAGACTATTTGCAGCAGCGCTTCAAATACCATTTGCTTCGGTTTGCGATGTCTCACCGCTGGGAACTGGTTCACCAGTGGCTAGAAGCAGACTTAGATCGAAACTTGGGTTTGCTGCCGGCTGAGTGGCAAGCTTTTTCTGAGCAAATTGGCCCAGAGGGACAGCGTTTGCTAAAGTTGAAGCAACAGGGTCTGTCAGATTCAGCGATCGCACAAACCCTCGGCAGCACGGTAGCCCAGGTACAGAAAAGGTGGTTTAAGTTGCTGGAACTGGCCTGGGAATTGCGTAATCGTTCAGATTCCGGAGAAGGGGCATCTAGTGATGAATAACGAAACGAACAGGGATGCAGAGGCTTTCGAGCGCCATTTTTTAGACTGGATATTGCAAGCGCCTGCGAATGCCTTGAGTAAAGATGAGGAAAAAGTAACTGGGCCGTTTCCCTCTCAAGAGTGGGACGACACAGGAGAGCCTTCCGAAAGGGAATACTGGGAATGGGACGAACCAGACCCACTTGAGTATCAAGTAGGGACCCAAAGCAATGAAACCGCACAACCGCTGACAATGGGAGAAATACCGACCGTGCAAGATCGTTTTCAGACTTTGTTAAAACAGAGGCTAAGAGCCTCGATTGAATCCAACCCGCCGCTGTTTCCTTGGGAAACAGAAATTCAAAGCTACGACCACGACTATCCAGACGATGTAACCCCCCAATGGGTTCCCCCCCTACACCTCTGGACACCCCAACTCCAAAATATCAGATGGGGACGCCTGCCAATTCCGATCGCCCAAGGGGTTTTTGCACAACTCCTAGAACCCTGTCAGAATCTGGTAATGTCGTCGCTGCTAGAAGGAAAAAAATTAGTTCAGGCTGTAGATAGCTTGTTTCCCGACCAATCTCAGGAACTCAACGAATTAGCTGGCTTAGTGCTCAGAGGTGCTGTGCGCGGAGTTGAAGTTTTAGATATAGAGGATTTTCCTAATTACGAAGCCGCAACAGCCGACCAACAAATGCTACTGTCGCTGATGGCCGCGCGGGAAATTCTGGATTCTCTAACTTTGAATTGTCCGGCAAATCAGTCGCCAGTATCACGAGAATGGCTGACTGCATTGGGTTCCCTCACTCTAGAAGCCCAATACCAGTCAAGGATTGACACAGAACATTCGATGACATCTTTGAGAGTTGAGTGTCAATTTCCCGGAGGAGGAAGTTTGGAACTTAAAGGAGAAAATGCACAAGCAAGTGCACAGCGACCAAATTCAGGTAATTTAAGTGTGGAGTTGTTTGACCCGCAACCTGACAAAACCTATGCACTAGAAGTTCGGTTCCAAAACTTCGATGCCAGACCTTTGATGTTTGCAATTCGTCCTACTTTGTCCGTCTAAAATTGCAACTAAAAAGGCAAATTTTAAATAAATAACTGCGTTTTTGAATAGGATTTTTACCGATCGCAATTTGGTAATCAGCCCCCAAATCAATCGGTATAAACAATCAAAAATAAATCAGGGAAAATCGAAGGGGTGAAAATGACAACTGATAACCTGCGAAAGATACCTTTTTTTGGTAAGCTGTGGGAGCAGATTGAGGCAATGCCTCCGCCGGTGACTGAGGATTCTTTACTGCTGCGAATCCTAGTTCAGTTGTTGGTAATAGTGGGAATTGTGGCTACGGATGTTGCTTCGGAAGAGAATCTCAATCTTTGGGCAGTGCCTGTTAGTATTGTGGGGGCAACTTGGAGTTGGTATCGCCGGCGCGATCGCAATGTAGCAGCTAAATTCTGCATCGCCATTGGTATGCTGGTGGCCCTGTTCGCCTTCTTCAGCCGTTTGGTAGGAGAATTGAACGATACAAGGTTAGTTTTGGCCCAACTATTAATTCAAGTTCAAGTGCTGCACAGCTTCGATTTGCCGCGCCGCAAAGATTTAGGCTACTCGATGGTAATCGGGCTGATTTTGTTAGGAGTAGCAGGGACTCTCAGCCAAACCTTGACTTTTGGACCACTGCTGTTACTGTTTTTAGCTTTAGCACTGCCAACTTTGGTTTTGGATTATCGATCGCGCTTGGGACTCTCCCAGCTAGACAAGACTAAGCAAAATGTAGAAAATCAAGATCAAAAAAACAAAAACTGGTCATTATTTGCAGCCACCTTATCTCCAAAATCTTTTGGTTTATTGTTGCTAATAACTGTGGGATTGGGGCTGACTATATTTGCATTTTTACCACGCCTCCCTGGCTATCAATTACGGACTTTTCCGGTGAGTGCTCCCATTGAATATAAGGGCGAGTTTGACTCCCGCAGTATTCTGAATCCGGGGTATGTCAGAGGGGGAAATCAAAAAGGAAGTGGCACAGGAAGGGGGAGAAACCCAGACAAAGGCCCAGGAGAGGTTGACTCTACTTTTTATTACGGTTTCAATCAGCGCATCAATCAAAATTTGCGGGGGGAAATGAAACCTCAAGTGGTGATGCGGGTGCGATCGCAGGCGGCGGGTTTTTGGCGGGTATTAGGCTTTGACAAATACACCGGTCAGGGCTGGGAAATTTCTCGCAACGAACAAGCTCAAAAGATTAACAGACCAAGGTGGTCCTATCAATTTTATCTGAATCCGTTTCCGAATGCACCCCGGACTCAAGAAGTAATTCAAAGTTATACTATTGTTGCTCAGTTGCCTAATTTGATTCCGGCTTTAAACAAGGCTAAGGAGCTTTATTTTCCGACTACGGATGTGGCGATAGATGCGGAGGGCGGATTGCGATCGCCTGTGGAGTTGGCTGAGGGTTTGACTTATACGGTGATTTCTAATGTGCCTTATCGCGATCGGAATTTGTTGGATAAAACTGGTACTGATTACCCGAAAAATATTCGCAAGTTCTATTTAGATGTGCCTCCGAAAATTGCGGCCAAGGTGCGGGCAAAAACCGAGGAAATATTGCTGGCTAGAACTAGAGTAGCTAAATCAGATAGAGCGATCGACTCTCCCTACGAAAAAGCTTTATATTTAGCTCAATATTTAAAGCAAAATCCGAATTATAAAATTGAAAAAGCCTTGCCTTATTTAGAAGAAAATGAAGATTTAGTCGAGAGTTTTCTGTTTGGTTATCAAAATACCCAGGGCGGCAAAAATATAACAGGTGGATATCCAGACCACTTTTCGACGGTGCTGACAATCATGCTGAGGTCGATCGGAATTCCGGCGCGGATGGTGGGCGGATTTGACACGGGGGAATTCAACCCATTTACGGGTTTATATATTGTCAAAAATACCGATGCTTTCTTGATGACGGAGGTATATTTTCCCAATTACGGCTGGTTTGCTTTTAATCCGATTCCCGGTTATCCTCTGATTCCGGCTTCGGTGGAAGATAACCAGACTTTTAGCGCCCTGGAATCATTTTGGAAGTGGGTAGCGGGTTGGCTACCAACACCTCTGAGAAGTGGGTTAGATTCAGTCATAGGTTTTGTAATTGGCTGGATTAGTTTAATGGTGGGCTGGTTTTTGGCGCAGTTGGCGAAGGGCTGGGTGGGGCTGTTTACTGGCTTAATTGCTGCGATCGCCTTTGGCTTCCTAGGCTGGTTAATTTGGCAACTGTGGCGTAAGTGGCGTTACCGTCGTTGGCTAGGGAAGTTACCGCCTGTGGAGGGGGTTTATCAGGAAATGTTGAAGGATTTGGCTAGTCGCGGATTTGCCAAAACTCGCGCTCAAACGCCTTTGGAGTATGCTGAGGCGATGCGCCAAAATCAGGGAACTGATGAAGCAGATGTGATTGAGGAGGTTTCTCAGGCTTATGTGCGCTGGAAGTACGGAGGGGAAATGGGTAATTTGAACCAGTTGCGGCAGTTGGTGGAGAATTTGAGGAAATCTCACTTAAAACAACTTAAAAAGCGCTGGTTTTAACTTAAACAGTCCTGGACTCAAAAAACCCGGTTTCTTCCAAAAATCGTCGTTTTTTTCCACAAATATTCACGCAGGGTTTCGAATCCGCGGTTCCTGAGCCACCAGGGGTTTTTGACCCCCAATGCGTCCAGGACTGATATCAAATCCTCTCTTCATTGGAATTATTAAACTCTCTCTTCTCTTCCTTCGCGTCCTACCCTACGGGAACGGCTTCGCCGAACGCGCCTTCGCGGTTAAATCATTCCGATACAACCGGAATTGATATGATTCAGTTTTTATTACGAAAAAACGGGTTAACCCTATGAGGTTAACCCGCCAGCTTAGAAACGCGCAGATCAATTAGTTTTGAACTACCAGCTTAACGTTGGCGTTTTGCAAACCACGTTGCTTGACTGCTGCCAAGGTTTTGTTCACTGCGTACTTCTGGTTGATCGAGTTGATCAACTCAGTTTGATTGTGCTTTTTGGCGACGCCCCACAAGTCTGCAATCAAGTCGAAAGAACCGTCGCTATTGCGAGACCAACCCAAGTCATATTCGCCTTCGAGAGTTGCTACGATGTCGGAGCGAACACGTTGGCCGTTGTAGCCGCGAACATCAGCTTCTGACTTGACTGTGATACCCAAGTCGCGTAGGGAAGCTTTCAAGATTTCGGCATCGGTGATTTTGGTACGCAGAGTGCTAAAGTGAGACATTGGATTTCCTCCTAATAGAACTGAGAGAGAAACAACAACGGTCTGGACTTAACGGTGCCGCTGGGCGGCTCTTGAATCGAACTGCTAGCTGTGGCTAGCCTTTGCTCCTGTTTGGACCAGGAGAAAGCTTTTAGAATTCCATGCGCTGGTATTCAGCGACGGAAGACGCAGCGGGCCGTGCGCGCTGTCTCGCCCAATCTCGGAGGGCGCTGACCTGTTCGGTCATGGTTTTAGACAGTGGCAATGTGGATTTAATGGCCGCGATGATATCTAACTGCGTAAACTCTCTATCTTGAGCGAAGGCTTCGTACATGGCTGCTACTAGCCCTTGCTCAATCTCGGCGCCTGAAAAGCCATCGGAAACGTTGGACAGTTGCTCTAAATCGAAGCGAGAGATGTCCATGCGCCGCTTTGACAGGTGAATTTTGAATATATCTTGGCGTTCTTCTTTCGTTGGCAGGTCAACAAAGAAGAGCTCGTCGAATCGCCCTTTCCTCAAGAATTCCCCCGGTAACCGCTCGATGCGGTTGGCTGTTGCCATGACGAAAACTGGGGAAGTTTTTTCTTGCATCCAAGTGAGGAAGGAACCGAAAATTCGGCTGGATGTGCCTCCGTCTGAGTCTGCCGAACCAGTGCCTCCTGCAAAGGCTTTGTCTAGTTCGTCAATGAAGAGGATGGCTGGAGAGATGGATTCTGCGGTTTTTAGGGCGTTACGGAGGTTAGCTTCCGATCGACCTACCATCGATCCGTCGTAGACTCTACCCATATCGAGACGCAGCAGAGGCAGTCCCCAGAGGCGGGATGTAGTCTTGGCAATCAGCGATTTTCCGCATCCGGGTACACCAAGAATCAGCATTCCTTTGGGTTGGGGCAAACCGTATTCTCTCGCTCTCTCTGTGAAAGCGTTGGAACGCTGCTTGAGCCACCGTTTGAGTTCTTCTAAGCCGCCGATTGCATCCAGGGTTTCGTCTTCTTCGATGAACTCTAGAATGCCGTTGCGCCGAATTAGCTGCTTTTTCTCGGAAAGAACTATGTCTACTTCCTCTTCTGTCAAGCGCCCTTTGCAAACTTGGGCTTTGCGATAAACTTTTTCGGCTTCATCCTTGGTTAACCCCAAGGCTGCTTTCAAGAGTTTTTCTCGCCCTTCTGTGGTAATGCGTCGCGATTTGGTTTGTTCCAACTGGCTAGACAATACTTGGTTTAGTTCCGCCATGTCTGGCAGGGCGAAGTCTAAGACTACCACTTCTTTTTCTAGCTCGATCGGAATTTGCTGCAAAGGAGACATCAGTATAATTGTCTTTTGTGTTCCTTTGAAGTTGGCGATCGCATCACGCAACAACCTAGTTACAGCCGCATCATCTTTAAAAGGATGAAGATCCTTGAAAATATAGATACTGGGGTTGCTGTTAGGTTCTCGCTGCCGGATCACCCATTCCAGAGCTGCCTGTGGCGAGAGCGTGTTTTGCTGGGCGTTTGTCCTAGGTTCACCGTACTTTAGCATACCCTGGGTTACAGTCCAGACAAAGACTTGCCGTTGTGGTTTGCCTTGAGCTATTGTCCAAATTGCTTGCTCACACCGCTCTTCCTCGGATGTCACGAGGTAGATCAGAGGATATTGAGCTTGGATTAGAATACTGATCTCTTCTTGCATATTCCTCGACCCACTAGAGACGGTGCTATCTTGGCTAAATCTCAATGCTGCCATTAGCTGAAAACTGACTATTTCAGTTCTAGCCGCTTGCGGAAGCAAGGCATTCTTAGCAGGGAACTAATTCTTCCTCTCCCGGTAGGGCTGTGCTGGCGCTGACGCCTGACACCTGCTTGACTGGAAGCTCCTGCTCAGCCAATACGCTTGGCTGACTTGTTAACGATGCCAGTTCTCCATCTCGCATTACTACTGAACCCGTGCATTCTGGACAAGTGTATACCCGATGGGTTTGTCCGTAGGAGGCTTCTACTTCGTCAACCAGTTCGGAGTTTCCTAGGTAAAAGACAATTGCCCTTTCTGCAATTGATGACATCGGTTCAGATTCTACTGCGGCTTTGATTTTGAGCTGGCGATGCAGTTCAGGTGGAAGATACAGTGTAACTTTTTGCTTTTCTTGCATAGGACTGTGAATTGACTTACCCGGGTATGTATATCAGAATAGCGGCTCCTTTCTTGGCTGTCAAGACTCTATACAGTTTTAACGTCACTTTGTAATATTTCGTTACAATATTTCGGTTCTCAAACGACAAACTAGGGTATGTAGCTGATGAGTCTGGGGCGCTGGGAGGATAGTCAAACCATATATATATATTGAGTGGGCATTGAGTGGGCGATCGCCGACTTGCCCATCTTTGCGATCGCCACAGTGGCACTAACGGCTCGGAACCAAAAGTTTCATTGCATCTATCTAAAGGTATCTATATGGCGATTATTGTAACAGAAAACTAGGCTATTTTACTAAACTTCAATCGTCCTTTGGGTTGATGTAATTGACACAGTAAATCGGTTTTAATGAATGGAAACTTAGATTGTAGGAAACAGTTTCAATGCGTAAGTTAAACATAGGTCTATCCGAAGAGCAACGTGCGGGAGTCATCGAACTGTTGAATCACGACCTCTCCGATGCTTATCTGCTGTTAATCAAAACTAAGAAGTACCACTGGGATGTAGTTGGCCCACAGTTTAGATCGCTCCATCAATTGTGGGAAGAACACTATCAGGCGTTAACACTCAATATCGATGCTATGGCGGAACGGGTGAGAACTTTAGGTGGCTATCCAATTGGTACTGCTGAGGGTTTTCTGAAGTATGGTTCGATTAAAGAACATATCGGCGATTTGCCTTTAGCTACGGAAATGGTATCGCGTTTAGTTGATGACCACGAGTTGGTTATTCGCAATCTCCGTGAACACGTCGAACAGTGCAGTGAAGAGTTTAAGGATGATGGAACGGCAGACTTTTTGACTGGCTTAATGGAACAGCACGAACAAATGGCTTGGATGCTGCGGTCTTTTATTGAAGGGGAATCTATTTCGCCCGATGGTAAGCAGCCAAAAGCTAAAACTCCTACAGCTTCTCACGCTTAAAAATTTAGACGTAGAAGCAAGCAGAAATCAGGAATCAGGAAAATATATTTTCTTTTGTTTAACCTGATTCTATAGATGACATCAAAGACCAGGTTTATTGCTAAAATCTGGTTTTTTGATGTTGGTTTATTTGCCGCCTTGATTTACTAAAATATTGAGTCTGATTCTTTCGTATACCTGAGATGGGAGCATTTTATGAATCATGGTTCGGCGGTTGACGGCGGCAATTGTTGTTCCTTCACTTGAGGGCAATTGTTGTTTAAACTCTAACCTAGATTGAGTAAATGGTTTAACTAGAATTTTTCCGATACTTTCCATAGATAAAATGTAAAAATTGTGACGCAAAAGAGTCATGAATAAATCTTCTTTAAAAGCTCGATATAGCCAAAATAATGTACTCAAATGGTTGCCGTTACGGTTGCTTTTTATTGCTAAATTGTACATATAAAAACTGCTATTTGACCAGCCATAAATCTTGGCAGGAATTTCAGGATGCCGCTCCCGCACATCTGCCATAATTAAAGAGTGAGATTTTGCCATTGCTGCATAGTTACAAGACATACTGCTGGGAATCTGTCGGTAGCCAACTAAAAATTCTGGTACTACTTTAAATTGATAATGTTCGGCGATGCGGAGAAAAAGTTCCAAGTCTTCGCAGCCTTGGGCATTTTCGGCTTTCAATTGGCTATTGTAACCGCCGACTTTCTCGAAACAAATCCGGCGGATCAGACATGAACTCGCATTACCCATAAAATATTTATAAACTAAAGCTGTGTAAACTTCTCCTTCTACGAGAGAGTTGTAAAATCCACCTGTGAGTAAGTCTTCTTCGTTGATATCAAGAGACCACGAATAGACCACTCCTACGGATTGCTCTGATTTCCTTAAGCAGTCTAATTGTTTTTCTAGGTTTTGAGGATACCAAATATCGTCGGCATCGATGGGAGCAATATATTCGCCTCTAGATTTTTCAATGGCGAGGTTGCGCGCGGCGGCTACGCCTGCATTGGATTGTTCCAATAGGATAACTCGCTTATCTTTTTGGGCGAAAGATTTGATTATGTCTGCGGTGGTGTCTGTAGAACCATCATTAACAACTAATATTTCTAGGTTTTGATAAGTTTGAGATGATACAGATAAGAGTGTTTTGGCAATAAAATTTTCAGCGTTGTAAGCAGGTATGATGACTGAAATTAAAGGCAAATCTAAGTCGTTGTGGGAAATGTTCATATATGGTCTAAACTGGTGCTGGTAAAATTGTGGATCGAAAAGGCTGAGCTAATGGTATATTAAGAAACGACTAATACCAATTTTTTATGAGGCTGCTCCCGAATCTGATCCCCCCTAACCCCCCTGGTGGGAGGGGGGGACAAGATTCTTCTCAAAGTCCCCCTTCCCCCCTTGGGGGGGGCTAGGGGGGGGTGGGGATTTAGGGGGATCGAAATATATTCAACTTCACATTAAATTGGTATAAAGGTCGATCGTACACTGTCAAAAAGCATCTCAAGTATATGTGCTTTTTTATACCTCTAAAGGAGTTCGCCATCGCAATTTGGTGTCTGTCAACACAGTCACAGAAGAGGGTGGAGCGTGCTTGTCATCAGCTTTACACAAATCCATGGTATTTTTAAAGATTTTGTAAAGCTGTTGCTTTTATACTACCAGTGTGCGCCAAATCCGGCGTAAAATACGGGTAGAAATTGGGGAAAAAGCAGCGACAGACCCCAGAAAAAAATGCCGTTGAAGAGAAACAAAGATCGGGTTGTTGAGTAAAAAGTAGAGCCGCCTTTATCCTGTGTAAAGTAGCATCTGTAAAATTAACCGAAGTTTTTGCTAGGAAAATTAAAGAAATTAGGTGATGATTTATACTTCTGAACCAACTGTATCCGTGATTATCCCAGTCCACAACGGGGGTGCTTACTTCCGCACCTGTTTGTCAAAACTGGATCGAGCTGTACCGAGACCGATGGAGATTATTGTAGTAGCAGATGGGGACAGCGATGGTTCCTGGCGTTTGGCAAAGGAATTTGGTGCTAAATTAATCAGAATTCCCGAATCCGGGGGGCCGGCGCGGGCAAGGAATTTGGGAGCTCAGGCTGCGAAGGGAGATATTCTGTTTTTCGTGGATGCTGATGTGGCTGTTTGTCCAGAAGCTATAGGCTACGCAATTTCGGTATTCAAAAATAACCCTTATTTAGCTGCGGCAATTGGTTCTTACGACGATGCTCCTGGAGATCCAGGTTTTTTGTCGCAATATAGAAATCTGATGCACCACTACGTCCACCAAACAGGTAATGAAGAAGCTTCGACTTTTTGGGGTGCTTGTGGATTGATCCGCCGGGAAATCTTTTTGCAGATGGGTGGCTTTAATGAAAGTTATCGCCGACCTTCGATCGAAGATATTGAACTAGGCTACCGTTTGAAACAAGCAGGTTACAAAATTAGGTTATGTAAAACATTACAGGTGAAACACTTAAAACGGTGGGAACCTATTTCGTTACTCAGAGCAGATTTTTTCTACCGAGCATTGCCTTGGACAGAGTTGATTTGGCGCGATCGCAAATTGAACAATGACCTCAACTTGCAAGTTTCCAGCCGCGTCAGCATAGTTTTAACTTATGCAATGCTACTGTCATTTTTGGGTACTTGGTGGTCTCTGGGTGCTCTGATATTGGCTAGCTTGCTGGCTGTACCGCTGGTAGTAATTAATGCTCCGCTTTACGCCTTCTTTTGGCGGAAACATGGTATGATATTCGCGATCAAAACAATTCCTTGGCACTGGCTTTACTACTTTTACAGCGGACTAGGCTTTGCGATCGGCACTGCTCGCCATGTGTTGTCCCAAAAAAAGCCCTTGACTGTCAAGGTTAGCTTGCCAGTATCTGCTCAACCGCTCAAGACCAACTGAAGAAGGTAAATGTTTGAATCGAGCGAGAATGTCTCAGGGTATTCACGGGTGCATCTACTAAGTTCACAAGTTATAACAGCATTAGATAGTCATATAAAAAACTAGAGGTAGGCAAGTGTGAAACATTATCCTGTTGCGATCGTCGGTGCTGGACCTGCCGGTTTGACTACAGCCTACGAGCTAGTCAAGCAAGGTATCATCCCTGTGGTATTAGAGAAAGATGATAAAGTTGGGGGAATAGCTCGCACCGAAACCTACAAAGGCTATCGTTTCGACATTGGTGGCCACCGCTTTTATACTAAAGTTGCTGCCGTGCAGCAGTTGTGGCAAGAGGTACTGGGAAATGATTTTATTAAAGTGCCTCGATTGTCGAGAATTTATTATCGAGGTCGTTTTTTTGATTATCCGATAAGTGCCTTCAATACTCTATTTAATTTGGGCATATTGGAAAGTATGCTAATTTTGTTGAGCTATCTGAAAGTGAGAATTCAGCCCCTTCCTGAAGAAAAAACTTTTGAACAGTGGGTGATCAATCGTTTTGGAGAACGACTATACAAAACATTCTTCAAAACTTACACTGAAAAAGTTTGGGGCATTCCTTGTTCGGAAATTCAAGCTGATTGGGCGGCACAGCGAATTAAAGGATTGTCATTGAAGACAGCAATTATTAATGCTTTGTTTGGTAGCAATGATACTAAAACATTAATTAAAGAGTTTGATTATCCGGCTTTGGGGCCGGGGATGATGTGGGAAAAGTTCGCGGAAGCTGTGGAAAGTAAAAAGGGCAAAGTTTACCTGGATACTAAAGTCATTAGCTGGCAGCGTGAAGGAAATAAAATTAAAAGTATTACTGCTGAACATAATGGCGAATTAGTGCAATTTTCTGCGGATAATTTTGTGACGAGTATGCCGATATCGGCGCTGGTAGCAAGAATGGAGCCGCCGCCGCCACCGGAGGTTTTGCACGCGGCTCGATCGCTCAAATATCGAGATTTTTTGATTGTATCGCTGATTGTCGATCGCCAGGATTTGTTTCCAGACAACTGGATTTATATTCACTCTCCCGAAGTCAAAGTTGGACGCATTCAAAATTTTAAGAATTGGAGTGCTGCTTTAGTTCCAGACGCTAACAAAAGTTGTTTAGGGATGGAATATTTCTGTAGCGTAGGTGACGAGATTTGGGAAATGTCGGACGCGGAACTTGTGGAATTAGCAAGTCGCGAGTTGGTTGGTTTGGGTTTAGCAAAATCTGCGGATGTTGAGGATGGAGTTGTGATCAGGCAACTCAAAGCTTATCCAGTTTATGATGGCGAATATCGGGGACACTTGCAGGTTCTGGAAGGTTTTTTGAAGGGAATTGAGAATTTGCAGACGATCGGGCGCAATGGTATGCACCGATACAACAATCAAGACCATTCTATGCTAACGGGGATATTGGCGGTGAGAAATATTCTGGGGGAAAAGCACGATTTGTGGGATGTGAATACTGAACGCTCGTACTATGAAGATTTTTCAGTCGATCGATCTAAGGAAAAAAAGGATTCGGATTTGATTTCGCAGTCAAGTTGAGATTTGGCAATGGTGACTGCGGAGGCGATCGCGCATCTTTTGTGTAGGGGCGATCGGCTCAACTATCATTACCCAAACATAATCTAAACTTGTGCTCGCTATCAAACAGCGCATCATATCAAATCCGTTGACATCGGAATTATTATTTCTCTCTTCTCTTTCTCTGTGTCCTCTGTGTTCTCTGTGGTTTAATCATTCCGATACAACCGGAAACGATATCACGATTCAGCAGCCCATGCAGATTGAAGAATTAGGGTTGATTGGTGTGATGTTTAGCTATTTTGAATTGTGGGAGACATGGCTATATTTTGTGCTTGTGTCTGCATGAATTCAATATCCGATCGCGACCAAATGCGTGGCCCGCTGCACTGATGAGCAATTAACAGTCCCCAAAGCCCCTTCGCCGTTAAAATTGGCACTGCTAAATTAGCGCGCACCTTCAGGCTACGCAGAAAATCTCGGTGACATTCGTGAATTGGTTCTAGTTCAATATCTGTAATTGCTCTGACTCTACCCCCTTGGTACAAAGCAGCATATTCACCGTTAAAACACTCGTCAGGCCCGGTGGAACCTAAAATCGACAGTTCGATCGCACTTAACATCTCGCAGGTAACTTGACCATGCCACTGTCTGTAAAAATAGTAGAGTACGGCGCGATCGCTTTGTAAGACTTCCCGAATTTCGTATAGGGATTTTTCAACTAATACATCGCGCTTGAGACGAACTCTCAAGCTATCAACAATCTTTTGCAGGCGATCGACAGACATGGTATCAATGGTGTAGATAGGTATAATTACAGGATAGCGTACCTGAATTTTGCTGCGATCGCGCTCGGCTGTATAGTGATGGGGATTTGGTCATAAATTTTGGTTTAAATTTCGTCGATAACCTTTCCTCAAGCTTGTTTAACTTGAAGAAATACAACTTCTATAAACTTAATAACTACGCCCCTAAGTTAGACTTGGCTATAAATTTTGATGCCATTTTTTATCAAAAAAATGATGAAAATTGAGGCGATTTATTGAAAAATTTAAAATAGTGATATTACTTCTGTTATTGCTTTGCTCCAGGTTACTTAGTGATGCTTATTTTACGGTACAAATACTTAAATCCGTCCGGTGGCGATCGCCAGACCATGCCTGGTGAATACCTGGTGTTGAGGTGTCAGACCTCCCACAGAACTCCAGGCAGTTCCCTTCCCTAGGTGAGAGCAATTACGGTATCGTCCAGAAAAAGGTGAGAGAGTTAACCAGTCAAGTACAGTCCTCTAGTATAATCTTTGATAGAGTCAAAAGGAAGATTAAAGTTAAGACAATTGGTAGTGTGGCTTATAATCAAAAAAATCGGAGATTTTGGGTCTAGTGTTACCGCATAAGTTTATGATGCCAAAATCCTGACAATTACCCCGACTACCAGAGCCGTCAGCATCTATTGGCGGCAGCCAAATATCTAAACCTTTACGATGTCGCGGTTTTCTAACCAATATCACTCCTATGCCCCCTGATGTTTATTCCCTCCCTCAATCAGGTAATTAACCGCAATCCCCTCATTGTAACGCCTCAGACACCCATAGAAGAGGCGATCGAACTGATGAGTCGCACAGGGGCTAGTTACGTGCTAGTGCTGGAACAGCACGGGAATTTTCAACGAGAAACTTGGACAGACCCGAAGGCAGCAGCACGGAAAAATTTAGGTTTTTACGATACCGTACCCCGTCCGGTACACTCAGACTTAAATGGGCGGAGTCTCAACAGCTCAAAACCAAGCTATCCGGCTGATGGGCCGGTGCTGGGTATCCTCACAGAACGAGATATTGTACAGCTAAATTCGATCGGGGCTTCTTTAAAAGGATTTGCGATCGAACAAATTATGATCAGAACGGTAACTGTAGCCAGAGAATCGCAAATTACCGACATTTTTGCCTTGGGAAGTCTGCTGGAAAAAAACCAAATAGGCCACTTGCCCATCGTCAGCGAAGTTGACGAACTTGTCGGTATCATTAGCACTCAAAGCTTGCTACAAATGTTACAGGATGCTGGGAACTCGAAAAAAAAAGCAGTTAGTAGCGTTTCCTCACCTCAAACGGTATTGACACCCCCTCCGCCAGCGCCAAGTTTGCATCCGAAATTAGAGTTGCCAGCTAACTCAATCAAACTTTATCAAATCCCTCGCATCGCTGCCTCCCGGATTATTCATGCTCCGGCTAGTGCTTCAGTTCGTTACTTGGCGCAACTGATGTTCAGAAACAATGTTAACTATGTATTGATCACCGAAACCGCTGAACAAAATGCGACGGGGACGACTCAGAATTCAAAATTTACCAACAACAAGCTGCTTGGGGTGGTCAGTACCCGCGATATTGTGCTGTTGCAAGCACTGGGAATAGACTCTAACCAAACTAAAGCGGGAACGGTTTGCAGCAGCCCGCCAGCCCTGGTACGGCCTTACCAAACTCTGGAAACAGCCATCGGTCTTTTGCAAAAAACCTACTGCCAACTGCCTTTATTAGTTGTCAACGAAAATAGTCACCCGATCGGTATTGTTAATCCTAAAACCATCCTATTGCAAGCCCTGGATTCAAAATCTCTCTATTCGGGTTTAATCGCTTTGCAGCGCCAGCTAGAATCTACCAGCACCCAATATAAAAAACTATCTGCACAAATAAAAATGGCGGCGGTGCATCGCCAAGAAATTGAACAAATCTCTCAAAAAAGTTCCGACCTAGCAAATCTGGCGCTTCAAATCAACAATCAAGGGATTTGGAATTGGAATATTGAAACTGATGATTGTTTTTATTCCGATCGCTGGAAAGAAATGCTGGGTTACTCTGAGAGTGAAATCGACCACCGAAGTTCCGAATGGTGGAGCCGAATTCACGCCGAAGATCTGGATTTAGTCAAAGCAGTTGTAGAAGATCACCTAGCAGGAAAAACAGCGGAGTTTGTAACAGAATACCGGATGCAATCCAAAGACGGTAGCATTATTTGGGTGCTCAACCGGGGTCAAGTTTTGCGAAATGCTGAGGGAAAACCACTGCGGATGGTCGGAACTCATACAGATATTACTCAAAAGAAGGAGTTAGAGGTAAAACTCCGCGAAAGCGAGCAGCAGCAATCAGAAATATTTGACTCTCTGAAAGCAACTGTAATTTTTCAGATGGATGTGCGAGGGGTTTGGACATTTCTGAGCCGTGCTTGGACGGACATGACTGGTTATTCAGTGGCAGAAAGTTTACAAACTCATTTTTTAGATTGGATACACATCAATGAGCGACAGCAGTGTGCCAAATTATTCGATTCTTTGGTGGCGCGCAAGTCAGAATTTCATCGGCGCGAAGTGCAATTTTTGAAAAGGTATCCTATCGGTTTTGATGAGTTAGACAATAAAAGTTGTTCCGGCTTTATTTCAGTGGAAATATTTGCCCAGGCGAGACTGAATTCCGAAGGTGAAATTGTTGGAATTTTGGGGACTTTGCATGATGTCAGCCGCCGTGTCGAAGGGGTTGAGGAACTGCGGGAAAGTGAAAGGGCAATTCGAGCGCTCTACGAGGTAATGGTGAGCTCTCAAGGCTCCTTTGATGAGCGCACGGCGAGGCTGCTGGCAATGGGTTGCAGTCAGTTTGGCATGGATATTGGGCTGTTGGGACGGGTTTTGGGCGATCGCTACGAAGTGATGGCGGCTTATTTACCAGAAGATTTTCCCTTCGGATTTGCTAAAGGAGACGGTTTTGCTTTAAGTAGAACTTTTGAACGAGAGGTATTGCGAGCGCCAGAACCCATTTCCATCGAATCCGCGGGTACTACTCAGTGGCGACACCACCCGGCATACACAGTGCGTAGGCTGGAGGCATTTATGGGTACGCGGGTAATGGTAGGCGGCCGAGTTTTTGGCACCTTGAGCTTTACATCCCGCACCCCTAAACCTCCTATAAAACCCCTCAATTTAGAAATCTTAAAGTTGATGGGGAATTACATCGGCTCGGAAATCGCCCGCGAGGAACGAGAGCTAACTTTGCAGCGGCAATACCAGCGGGTTTTGTTGCTCAAACAAATCACTCAAAAAGTGCGATCGACCTTAGATACCCAAGAAATTGTCCAAACAACCGCCACCCAAATCGGCCGCGTATTTGGTGTCAATCGCTGTACAATTCACACCTATCTAGTCGAACCCTATCCCCACCTTCCTTGCGTCGCAGAATACTTAGAACCAGCCTACGAATCAGCTTTAGATTTAGAACTCTCTGTAACTTACAACCCCTATACCGAAAAACTCCTTTCCGAAGATGTAGCCCTAGCATCTCCCGATGTGTTTGCCGATCCTTTGCTCGAATCCTCAGTACCCATGTGTCGCCGCATCGGACTGAAATCTATGTTAGCAGTTCGCACTTCCTATCAAAACAAACCCAACGGAATTATTACTTTGCACCAGTGCGATGCAACTCGTCAATGGAATCCAGACGAAATAGAACTTTTAGAAGATGTTGCCGCTCAAGTCGGCATTACTTTAGCTCAAGCAAAGCTGTTAGAAACAGAAGTTGAGCGACAGCAGCAACTGGCAGAGCAAAATGAAGCTTTAGATCAAGCCAGACAAGCAGCGGAAGTTGCTAACCAAGCCAAGAGCGAATTTTTAGCTACCATGAGTCACGAAATCCGCACTCCCATGAATGCAGTAATTGGCATGACTGGTTTGCTGCTAGATATGGCGCTGACTCCTGAACAGCGGGATTTTGTCGAAACGATTCGCAGTAGTGGCGATGCTTTACTGACTATTATTAACGACATCCTCGATTTTTCCAAAATAGAATCTGGTAAATTAGATTTAGAAAAACATCCTTTTGAATTACAAAACTGTATAGAAGAATCTCTAGAATTGCTAGCACCGAAAGCTTCGGAAAAAGGCTTAGAGTTAGCTTACTTAATTGATTCTTCAGTTCCTAAAAAGATTTTAGGCGATGTCACTAGACTGCGCCAAATATTAGTAAATTTGTTGGGGAATGCCGTTAAATTTACCGAATCAGGAGAAATAGTGGTACGTTGTACCGCTAGAGAAATTCTGCCCAAGGCTGCGGCTACTTCACCGTTAAATGAAAATAATTTAGAACAAGAACAGTTCGTAATTAACCCGGAAGACTTAACAGTTAATAAACAATACGAAATTCAATTTGCTGTGCAAGATACGGGAATAGGCATTCCACCAGACCGGATGGATCGTCTGTTTAAAGCTTTTTCACAAGTCGATGCTTCAACTACTCGACAATACGGGGGTACTGGTTTGGGACTGGCAATCAGTCAGCGCCTTAGCGATATGATGTCTGGTAGAATGTGGGTTTTTAGTCAGGTATCTAGACCAAATAGTCATTTCCAAACATCACTGCCTGAGTTTAGAAAAAGTGTGGTGGGACAAGCGCCTGCGGAATTTGTAGAGCCGTCGATATCGGGAACCGGCTCCATTTTTTATTTTACGCTGATGGCGGAAGCGATCGAAGGTAATTCGGAGGAAAAACAGCCGGATTTTGTCGTAGGAAAGCGTCTGTTAATTGTGGAAAATCATGAAATAAATCGGCAAGTTTTGATTGCCCAGGCTGAGTCTTGGGGCATGATACCCGTGACGGCAACTTCTGCGGCTCAGGCTTTGGAAATAATTAAAGACAATTCCGAGATAGATTTGGCTATTTTGGCAATGAATTTATCAGATATGGATGGTGTTGCCTTGGCTGTGGAAATTCGGAAACTTGAAATGCGCAATTTTTTGGCCGACAGTGAAGGCTTAGATAGGAATGGGATAAATATTCAAAGTAATCAGAAAAATCCACTACCTTTGGTGCTATTTACTTATTTGAGTAAGGCGGAAGTTTGGAAAAAACTTGAAACTACAGAAGTGCATTTTGCTGCTTTTTTAACTAAGCCTCTGAAACAGTCTCAGTTTTATAATGTTTTGGTGCAAGTTTTTGGCTATGTTACTGCCAGAAATAGCCGGGGGGATGTTTCAAGTGTGGCGAGTTTGACTTCAAGATTGCAGTATTTTGAAAATTCCCAGACACAACAGCGCGTGCAGCCAACTCCTTTGGTGTTGAGACAGGGAGCGATTTCCTCCCCGGATGGATCGAAGAGAGATCCGATTCGGATTTTGCTGGCAGAGGACAATGTGGTAAATCAAAAAGTAGCAACACATTTGCTCGATAGGATAGGATATCGGGCTGATATTGCTGCTAATGGGTTGCAGGTTTTGGAGATTCTGAAGCGAAAATCTTACGATGTTGTGCTGATGGATGTGCAGATGCCGGAAATGGATGGATTGGAAGCGACGCGCCATATCTGTCGGGAATTCCCGGCTCACCAAAAGCCGAGAATTATTGCTATGACTGCTAATGCGATGCAGGGCGATCGCGAAAAATGTATGGCAGCGGGTATGGATGATTATATTACTAAACCTGTCCGTCGGGAAGAGTTGGCGATCGCCCTGAGTAAATGTCAACCTCTCAATCGGGATGGATTGACTGCGGTTAATGAGTCCAAAAATGGCAGTGTCCCTCGCAAATTAGAAAGTGGCTATGGGACTGGTTCTCCTATTGTTAAAACCGAAAATGTTTCGCCGATAGATTTTCATATTTTACAAAATCTCAGCGAGCTAGATGATGATGATGACCCCAATTTTTTAGCAGATTTAATTAATATCTATTTAGCAGATGCACCGCGACATTTAGAAGCAATCAAAGAGGCTATTTTTACTGGCGATGCTGACAGTTTGAAGCTGGCTTCTCACACGCTAAAGTCTAGTAGTGCTAATTTGGGGGCGGTGTCTTTTTCGGAAGTTTGCAAGGAGTTGGAGTCGATTAGCCGTGCGGCGGTTGAGTCGGGAGGGAGCCAGACTTTTGATGTTGGAATAGCCCGCGATTGGCTGTTTGAAGCGGAAGTGGAGTGGGAAAAAGTGCGCGTGGCTTTTGAACGGGAGTTGGAGAGGCGGCAATTGCGAGCGCCCCTTGGGTAATTGGTTATTTATTATTGGTTATTGGTTATTTGTTATTTGTTATTTGTTGTGGGTTATTCAGGACTTACACCAAAAATATTCTGTAAGACTATGAGTTGCTCTAAAATCCACATTTTTTACACTACATATAGAGCTTATCCGTAAGTCCTATTATTTGTTGATTATTAGTGTTGTTTTTACCAACAAATAATATCGTTTCCGGCTGCATCGGAATGATTTAACCGCAGAGAACACAGAGGACACAGAGGGAGAGAATAGAGATCTGAATCATTCAGATGCTACCGGATTTGATATAACCAATCACAAATAACAAACAACAAATAACAAATAACAAATATAACTATTTAACTTTCACCTAAATATGCTTTGCGAACAGTTTCATTTGACTGCAAATCACTAGCACTACCGGCGACTACAACTTGACCAGTTTGGATGACATAACCGCGATGAGCTACACTTAAAGCCATGCGGGCGTTTTGTTCTACGAGTAAAATAGTTGTACCTTGAGCATTAATATCGCGGACGATCGCAAAAATTTGACTCACTAACATCGGTGCGAGTCCCATACTCGGCTCATCCAATAATAACAGACGGGGGCGCGACATCAAAGCGCGACCGATCGCCAACATTTGCTGTTCACCACCGCTAAGAGTACCGCCTTTTTGACTAATTCTTTCTCGCAAACGGGGAAATAAATTTAATGCTTTTTCCATGTCTGATTTAATACCGAGAGTATCATTACGGAGATAAGCACCCATTTCTAGGTTTTCTTGTACTGTCATGCGCGGGAAAATCAGCCGCCCTTCGGGGCTTTGAGAAATACCCAAACGGACGATCGCCTCTGTAGACAGCGATTCCAAAGGCTTCCCTTCAAATAACACAGTACCTTGGCGTGGGCGCAGCAGCCCTTGAATCGTGCGGAGAGTTGTAGTTTTCCCCGCCCCGTTGCTACCGATTAATGTCACAACTTCTCCCTGAGAGACTGTTAGCGATACTCCTTTGAGGGCGTGAATATTTCCGTAGTAGGTGTGAATGTCTTTGATTTCCAACATAATTACTCTTTCTGCTTTGTCCTTCGTTATATTATCTGAGTTTGAAGTTAAATAAAAAGTTGAGGAACGAGCTCAAATATCGATCGGGTAAGGTTAATCGCGATCCACTTTATTACCCGTTGGCATCTTCTTCTTTTCCCAAATATGCCTCAATCACGCGAGGATTAGCGCGAACTTCATCGGGAGTTCCCTCTGCAATTTTAGTGCCATATTCCATAACACTGACGCGATCGCTAATTCCCATCACCACTTTCATATCATGTTCAATTAGCAAAATACTCAAATCCAACTCATCCCGAATTCGGTAAATAAAGCGAGTTAAATCGGCAGTTTCGTTCGGATTCATCCCCGCAGTCGGTTCATCTAAAAGCAAAACTTTCGGGTCCGATGCCAAAGCCCTAGCAATTTCCAATCTACGCTGGTCGCCGTAGGAAAGGTTTTTTGCCAACTCCGGGGCTTTCGCAGCACCTAAACCGACAAATTCCAGCATCGTCAAGGCTTTTTTCTTAGCTTCCCGTTCCTCCAAAGTCACAGTGGGAGAGCGGAAGATTGCACCCAACAAACCAGCTTTTAAGCGGCAGTGTCTACCGACTAAAACATTATCCAGCACAGTCATATTGTTGAACAAGCGGATGTTTTGAAAGGTTCTAGCAATGCCGAAAGTTGTCAGGCGATCGGGCGGTAAACCGGTAATATTTTTATTTTCAAGTATCAACTGGCCCGCAGTTGGTTTGTAGATACCTGTCAGCATATTAAAGAATGTAGTTTTGCCGGCACCGTTGGGGCCGATCAAACTGGCGATCGACCCTTTTTCCAAAGTTAAACTGACCTGATTGACGGCAGTCAAGCCGCCAAATCGCATGGTAAGTTGTTGTGCTTCTAATAATGACATTTTGGTTCTATTTCCTATTAGTTTGCTTTTTTTGCAGTCTGCGCAGGCGGACGAAAGTTTGTGTAGCCCCGTATTACATTCGGCGGTTAAATATGGTTTTTTACTACTCAGATATAAGTTCTAACGTACAAACAAAGTAGAATTTTAAAAGATTAGATGCTAACGAACGGTGAGGGCGATATTGTTCGTGCAACTGGGCGGTTGAGAAGTTATCAATAATTTTGAGACTTAGTTCGTCAGCCAAAGTCTCAATATTTTCAAACCCAGTAATCCACGGTGTGTACATACTTTCGTATTTATCTATGTAATCATTGATATCTTGGTAGCCCGTGGTTCTCGCAATCACTTTTTCCGACATATAATCAAAGGACAATTTAAAATCCTTAACATGGTCGCGAATTGTTTCTAATACAAAGATGACATCTTGTTTGGCAAGTAAGGTGGTGTTCCCTTCCCACAAAAAATATGTAGGTTGCTCAAAATCAAAATCGCTCTGTTTCAACAAAGCGATTAAATTATTTTGGACGTAATCGCCGGGAATGTAGCGGACATTTGCCGTAATTTTATGAGCTTTGAGTGTGGATTCTTTTAATTCAAGTGTCGCGCGATCGTCTATTTCAAAATAAATCACTCCCGATCCATTTATTCTAGCAGCGCGAGTATCCAAACCAGAGCCTAAAATCACAATTTGCTTGCAGCCTGCTAAAATTTGATTGGACAAAATATCATCAAAATATTTAGTCCGCAATTTAATCATTTCTTTAGCAGCCGGAGAGTTTTGAGCTATTTCGCTGGCAATTTTTCTGGTTTCTTCATTTAGCCATATTTGTACTACATTGTCAGTGTAAAGAGGGGTAGTCTCTGCATTTTCTTCTGATCTAAATTCTGCCACAATAAAAGCAGTCCCAGTTAAATTATTACTCATCGCTGATGTTTCCCCCTTGTCTGATGTTTTGTTGAATAGCGATCGCCAATTAACCAGAATTGATATTACTATTGACTTCTGGCATCTGCTAAAGACTCATTACTCGCTTCAGCATCATCATGCAATTCAGCTTGATGAATTTTATCGGGAATCAGCCCTTCTGGGCGGACAATCATCATGACAACTAGAGTTAAACCGAACAGAAATAAACGCATTTGAATCGGGTCTAAACTGGTAGCCAGAAAGTCTGCTAACTGCGGGATGGCAATCCTGGGTAGTACAAAAGTATTCAGAAAACCTTTAAGGACTTGGGCTAGTTGGGGTAGATAAAGGCGATCGGCGGACATGATAATGATACCGCCCAAAATCACACCAGTCATGTTACCCAAGCCTCCTAAAATTACCATGCACAGGATGATTACGGAGACGGAAAAATCGAAGACGCTGGGAAAAATGGCGCTGATATAAGCTGCGTAAAACGCGCCTGCAAAGCCCGAAAATGTCGCTCCCATTGCAAAAGCAGAAAGTTTGGTTTTGACGAGGTTAATGCCCATGGCACTAGCCGCTAATTCATCTTCGCGCATGGCATTCCATGCCCTCCCTAGGCGGGAATCTCGGAGTCGGGAAATCATAAAGTATGAGAAGACTACTAATAGTAAAATTAGGTAGTACCAGGGAAAGTAGTTGCCGGTGCTGAAAGTGCCGATGATGGGGAGAGATGGACGCCCGATCGGGTTAATTCCTGCTTCGCCACCGGTGAGGTTGAAAGGTCGATCGCACCCAACGAGACATAACACCAACTCTGGTTTCCCCAACAACGAAGCCACAATCTTCGAGACTGGTTCATCGATGCGAATCGCGGTTAAGTTTCTAAAGACAACCGGAATAATTTCGCCAAAGCCCAGGGTAACAATTGCCAAATAGTCGCCTTTGAGTCGCAGGGTGGGAATACCCAGGATTACCCCCGATATGCCAGCTACACCGGCTGCGATCGGCAAAACTATCCAAAAATTCCAAGCAATATTTACCTGTCCTGAAGATAGCAAAGCCGTGGTGTAAGCGCCGATCGCAAAAAACGCCGCATATCCCAAATCCAACAAACCCGCAAAACCCACAGTAATGTTTAAACCCAGCGCCAACATAATAAAGATTTGAATCTGTACTACAGTCGCAATCCAACCAGTTTTAGCCTGAAGATCGATGAACGGAAACAGAATTAGAATAAAAGCTAATGTCACCAAAGTTGCCAATCGCTGGCGTTCCTTTGGTAAACCTTGTAGAGCACCCATTAATGTAGCGGTCAAAATGGCGATCGCCAAACTGCAAATTCCATAGAGCAAAGTAGTCGCTAAATCCACCGCAGATTGACCAGAAAAAGGTCTAACTACCACCCCTTCTACCACGCTAGCAACTAATAGCCAAACTCCCAATCCCAATCCGGCTAAACTACCGATTGTCGCACCCATTTTTGGGCTGTAAGCCTTCTGTTCCTGACCAGCCATAAAGCCTGCCGCCGTGCCCATTAGCCAGCCAATGACTGTTCCACTCCAACCGCCGAATAGGAGGACTGTCAAAGAGGCGATCGCTCCTAGAATACCACTCGATTTAATTGCTTTGATTATTTTGTTTGACATAAGGAAGTTCGGCAACGGATTTTGTAACGGATGTAACTGATTTCAGGAAGTCGTAGGGTGCGTCGCCACAAAGAATCCCTCAAAAAAATAGACAATCTCATAGCGACGCACCCTACCATTAGTCACTGTCAACTGTCAACTGCTGTATACTGGAACTGTTACCGCAACACACTTCAAACGGGCGATCGCAATATGGTACAAGCTCCTGAAAAAACTATCACCCTGGACGAGTTTTTGCAACTCCCAGAAACCAAACCCGCTAGCGAATACATCAACGGTACTATTTTAGAAAAACCTATGCCAAAAGGAAAACACAGCAAACTACAAGCCAGACTCGTCACAGTCGCCAACGACATCGGAGAAAAACAGCAAATTGCCCTAGCCCTACCAGAACTTCGCTGCACCTTTGGCGGACGTTCTATTGTTCCCGATGTCGCGATTTTTGTTTGGAATCGCATTCCCCTAGACGCTGACGGCGAAATTGCCAATACATTCAATGCTCACCCTGATTGGACAATAGAAATTTTATCCCCAGGCCAAAGCCAAACCAAAGTTACCAACAATATTTTGCACTGTTTGAACGCCGGTTGCCAGATGGGTTGGTTACTCGATCCCGATGAGAAAAACATCTTAGCTTATCCAGCAAGGCAGCAGCCGATTTCATTGCAAGAACCGACAGATATACTGCCAGTTCCCGAATTTATGGGCGAAATGCAGTTAACTTTAGACGAAGTTTTTGGCTGGCTTAAACCTGGTAATATTTAATGCGATCGCGATCGATTTTTTAGGCGATCGCAAATCCAGTATGTTTGCGTACTTCCGGCGAATGAAAAGCCAAAACAATACAGTTTTCAGGAACACCACCCTCCAGTAATTCATCGGTAATTCCGTCTTCAATACCATCATAATGAATCCAGAGTTTCTCGTTGCGAATTTCAACGTGAACTACCGCACCATGAGTGCGTTTGCGCTCTTCCCAACCTTCGTGCATCAACATAAAATGATTGCGGTCTTGGCTGACAATCACATAGCTGCTAATATCGCCATATCTGTATGGCAAATTAGCATAGTAAGACAATATTTTATAGATTAAGTCCCGGTACTCGTCTAGTTTATCCATTTTGTAAATTATTGTTCCTACTCGTCTACTCGTTCCCAGGCTCTGCCTGGTAACGCAGATCCGGAGGCTCTGCCTCCAATTTTACCAAGCGAGGCAGAGCCTCTGGATATCGGTTCCCAGGCAGAGCCTAGGAACCAGTTAAGCAGTCCTTACATTATAATGATAAATGTCTTTTGCCATTATTTCAACCCTGCACCTTCAAACCTTCTCCTGAACATTCTCACCCAACAAACCGCCCGGCCGAAAAGCCAAAATCACCACCAAAACCCCAAACACCCAAGCATTAGTCCAGCGACTAGATAAATACTGGTCGCTCAAAGACGACAACACCCCAATCAAAACCCCTCCTAACATCGCCCCCACAATATTACCAATCCCCCCCAAAACCGCCGCCGTAAAAGCCCTCAAACCCGCCGTAAACCCCATCGTAAACACAATAGTATTGTTGTACAAACCAACCAAAATTCCCGCCGAACCAGCCAAAGCCCCACCAATTAAAAAAGTTAGAGCAATAATCTGATCCACATTAATCCCCATAATTTTAGCAGCATCGCGGCTTTGAGCCGTTGCCCGCATCGCCTTTCCCAGACGAGTGTACTGCACGAAAACATGAAGCAAAACCATCAATACCACAGCTACTACCAACACAATTAAATCTTTAGTAGTAAATACAATACTGCTTTGAATTCCCATAGCTTTGAGAATATCAACTCGTGGCAACAAATCGGGAAAACTTTTCGGAGCAGCCGAATTAGAACCCATCACCGGAATAAAAGCTTTCAATCCTCCCCAAAATAATCCCATATTTTGGAAGATAAAAGAAACCCCGATCGCCGAAATTAACGGAGCCAAACGAGGAGCATTTCGCAAAGGTCGATAAGCATACTTTTCGACAACAATATTCAGTCCCGCACAAAACACCGAACATACAATTAAAGCGACTAACATCACCGGTATCGCAATACCCAAAGGTGCGCCGTCTTGAACCCCAAAAGCCCCGAACACAGTCAGGGAAGCAAAAGCGCCCAACATATACAAATCGCCATGAGCAAAATTGATTAACTCAATAATCCCATAAACCATCGTGTAACCCAAAGCAATAATTGCAATCAGCGCCCCGTTGACCAAACCCACTAACAATTGTTGAATCAGAACTTCAGGACTTTTGACTATTTCACCAACAATTTTCGGCAAGTCAAATCCGGCGATCGGACCTAACAGCAAAACTATATACGCTACACCTATATATAAGAGAATACTTTTCCAGTTTTTCATAATTATTGGGAATTGGGAATTGTTCATGGGGAATTCTACTCGTTCTACTCGTTCCCAGGCTCTGCCTGGGAACGCAGATCCGGAGGCTCTGCCTCCAATTTTCGTACTAGAAAAACGAGGCAGAGCCTCTAGACATCGGTTCCCAGGCAGAGCCGGGGAACCAGTTAACCAGTTAAAAAACGAGGCAGAGCCTCTAGACATCGGTTCCCAGGCAGAGCCGGGGAACCAGTTAACTAGAAAAACGAGGCAGAGCCTCTAGACATCGGTTCCCAGGCAGAGCCGGGGAACCAGTTAACTAGAAAAGCGAGGCAGAGCCTCTAGACATCGGTTCCCAGGCAGAGCCGGGGAACCAGTTAACTAGAAAAGCGAGGCAGAGCCTCTAGACATCGGTTCCCAGGCAGAGCCGGGGAACCAGTTACTAATTAAGTGACAACAGACAACTGACAACTAACTAATTATTCAGTCTTAAGCGGGCTGACAAACTCCCACTTCCCACCTTTAACAACATTTCCTGACATAGTAGTCAAGCTAGTGTCGCCATTAGCATCAAAACTCCAATTACCAAGTACCCCATTAAAATCTTTAGTTGCCAAAACAGCATCGCGGATAGCTGCGCGGTCATTTTTACAAACCTTATTAATCGCGCCGATAATTACCTTAGCCGATTCATAAGCATAAGCTGCATAAGCTTCCGGTTCAGCATTATATTTTGCCTTGTAACCGGCGTACCACTTCGCGCCCTCACCAGTCAATTCTTTTGGAGGTAAGCCACCAAAGGTAGCATAAACACCTTCGGCATCTTTACCTCCAGCATCAATTAAAGCTTGCTCTTTAATGCCGTCTGGTCCCATGAATTTGACTGCTTCCTGTGTCATACCGACATTTCTGATGTCTTTAATTATTTGTCCGGCATTGCTTTGGGTCGTACCACCAAAATAAATCATTTCTGGATTCAAAGCTTTGATCTTATTCATTAAAGCTTTATAATCACTGGCTTTGATATCAATTCCCTCACGACCAAGCACCTCAATTCCCGCAGTTTTAGCACTTGCTTCAAAAACGTCAGCAATACCTTTGCCGTAGAGTTCTTGGTCATCGAGAATATAGACTTTTTTAACTCCTAAAGATTTCGCCCAGTTAGCCGCCACAGCACCTTGGAGGTCATCAGCCGGGACAACCCGACTAAAATTGCGAGTACCTGCGGGGTAATAAACATTAGGTTCTTTGGGCTCACCTTTTCCTGGTTTTGTCAAGCCCGGATAGGTGTTTGCCGGACTCACCATCACTACATTAGCTTGGTTGAGCACGGGAATTGAAAGTTTGGCCGCGCCTGAGTTATAGTGACCGATCGCAGCAACTACCGAACCATCGGCTGCTACCTTATTAGCATTGGACGTGACTTGGCTTGGGTCCCATTTGCCAGCCGCAGCAGTGGCGTCATCGAGCACTTCGTATTCCATCTTGATTTTGCCGTCGCAGGCTTTGGAATCGGTTTCAGCCAGGGCTTGTTTAATCCCATTGACCATTGTTTGAGCTTGACCCAAGGCACTACCTGTCATCGGCAGCATAGAGACAATTTTGACAGTGTTGGGGTCGGCAGGACTGCTAACTGCAACGGGAGAGGCTGCTGGAGTGCTGCTGGGAGTGCTACCGGAACTTGTGGCGGTGGGTGTTTGCGGGCTTTGACAACTCGCGCAGAGAGAGGCTATGGAAGCAGCCACGAGTAATGTCCGCAATCCTGTGGGGTTGAGATGCTGTGTTGGGTAAGTTTTTGTGGGTGTGGGACTTGTGCCCCCTAACTTCAGTGACAGGTTCATAGGTACGTTAGTTTGTTGCTTGGGTCTTAGCATATTTTCACTCTGTAAGTCTGTAAGTCAAGACTTAGCACAAATTTAAAAAATTTATGATGACTTACGCAGCATAGTTATCGGTAATATCTGGCATAGCGCCTAGGGTTCAGCAACAGCGGTTCCCCCCGTGCCCCATGGACGAAACTTTACCACAGCCTATGACCCAACCCTAGATTTTTCCTTTCCTGTGCCTAAGTCCTACTTGAGTTAAAACATACAGCCTATTCTAGGTTCATCAAGTACAGTATCTGCGACAGTCCTGGACGCAAAAAACCCGGTTTATGAGCAAAAATCGTCGCTCTATCCGAGAGATATTGACCCAGAAACCGGCTTGTTGACCCCCCGTACATTCAGGACTGTGCGATTGAAAAAAGTTGGCACTAACTAGGTCACTAAAATGCCGGAATATCAATGGACTAATACCCTATTTTCTAGGGTTTAGAAAATGACATTCCGGCATTTTGGGAAGGCTTGGTCTCGTTTGTGGTTATGCTTTAATTTTTTAACAATTTCAAACCCATTTTTACCTTGTCCAAAATCGTCTTTTGCGACACACAGGTAATCAGGCAAAGCTTACCGCAATTCAGAGTATCCCGGCGGACTTTCTGAGCTTTTTCGCCGTACCAAATAGCGCGAGCACTTTCTTCTTTCACATTCCCAATTACGGGAAATTCGTCGCAAAGTTTGACATCGCCACGGGTATCAATCCAGTAATTCCGAAGTCCTACCCGACAAGGGCGAACTCCATCGGGGGCTTTTTCGTCGCGGAAGTGAGGTAACATTAGACGCAATACTTCGTCACTATTCATAATTGGCGCACCTTTTTTCTTCATTTCAATTAGGCGCTCAATTACCTGCGAAAACTCCTCGGAATCCTCTTCTTCCACCCACAATTCCTCATAGGTTTCTGGAGTCCAATGATTTACTGGTTGGAAATTCACCGTTGTCGCTCCAATTTGTTGGGCCCAGGTTACTATCTCTTCCATGTGATTGTAAATTTAATTAAATTTTTGTTAAAAAGCTTAATTAGTTATACAGTAAAAATACTTAAGTACACTGTTTAATAACTTAAAATTATAGTTAAATGGGAAGCCGAATCAGCAATTAACTTCATCGCAGCTTTACAATATGATTATATGAAAGTATTTCCTGGATAAAAAATGGCGATAAATATGGGACGATATGTCCAAGTAGTGAAACTATTTTGGGGGGCGGCGATGGCGGCAGAACTCGAATACCGCATCAATTTTGTCCTCGCGGCCCTCAGCAGCATCGGAAACCTGACTGGTAGTTTGTTTGGGCTGTTTTTGTTCTACCGCAATGGTTACACGTTTTCTGGGTGGAAATGGGAAGAAGCCTTAGTTGTACTGGGCATTTTCACGATTTTGCAGGGTTTTTCCTCAACCTTTCTCGCACCTAATCTTAGCCGGATTGTCGATCGAGTGCAGCAAGGCACCCTGGATTTTGTCCTCCTCAAGCCCATCAGTTCCCAATTCTGGCTGTCTGCAAACACTGTATCTCCGTGGGGAATACCCGATATCATCTTCGGCGCGGTGTTGCTGCTGTACTCGGCCAACAAATTAGGAGTAGAAATCACCAACTATTTCTTAACTGCAATACCGCTGTTATTTGGCATGGTGAGTCTTTACAGTATCTGGTTTATGTTGGGCGCAACCAGTATTTGGTTTGTCAAGATTTATAACGTTACTGAAGTCCTCAGAGGATTGTTAGAAGCTGGTAGATTTCCCATGGTAGCTTATCCCGCAGCTTATCGATTTTTCTTCACGTTTATAGTCCCGGTTGCTTTTTTGACCACAGTCCCGGCAGAAGCAATGTTAGGCAGAGGTGATATACTTTGGATAGCAGGAGCAGGCCTTTTGGCGATCGCACTTTTGTTCGCTTCCCGCTACTTCTGGCAATTTGCACTCCGATTTTACACCAGCGCTTCCAGTTAGTTATGAATTCAAACAGTAAACAGTTGACTTTTGACTGTTAATTGTTGTATGATGAAATTACATATTTTAAATAGCCATAACAATCTAACTCTACAGATAAACAATCAAAAAAGGGCACACCAATGAAAAACAAAAAACTCGGAAACACTAACTTTAATATCAGCCCAATTGGTCTGGGAGGGATGCCACTATCCTTAAATGGTAGACCAACAGAATCCCAGGCGATCGCAGTAATTCACCGCGCCCTGGATTTGGGAGTCACATTAATTGACACGGCAGATTCCTACTGCCAAGATCAATCCGACAAACACCATAACGAGGAACTAATTGCCAAAGCCTTACAACAGTATACAGGAGATATTAGAGCTGTAACTGTCGCCACAAAAGGTGGGTTGATGCGACCTCAAGGTGCTTGGACGCGGAACGGCAACCCCCACCATTTACGCAAGACAATTCGCGAAAGTTTTGAAGCCTTGGGCGGCCAAAAACCCATCGACCTTTGGCAATATCACGCCCCCGATCCTAGTTATACCATCGAAGAAGCCCTAGCACCGGCAAAAGAAGCAGTGGCAGAGGGAATAGTTCGATTTGTGGGAGTCTCCAACTTCTCTGTAGAACAAATCAAACGCGCCCGCGATACAGTAGAAATTGCCTCAGTTCAAAATCAATACAATCCTTGGCACAGAGAACCAGAATCAGACGGCGTACTGGAATACTGTGAAACCGAAAAACTGACATTTTTTCCTTGGAGTCCTCTCGGAGGAAGCCGTCGCGTCACCAGTTTGCAAGATATGCCAGCGATCGCGAAATTAGCAGCAGAAAAAAACGTTTCAGTTTACTGTATAGTATTAGCCTGGTTGATGGCAAAATCTCCCTGTATCGTTCCCATTCCCGCTGCGACCAAACTATCCAGCATCGAAGACTCTGTAAAAGCGATAGATGTCAAGTTGACTGATGAGGAAGTACAACAAATCTCCGCAAGTTAAGCAAGGATAACAAAATAATAGAATAGGCTTTCGGGCCTGTTCCACAAAGAATTAATTTTCTTGTGGGTGATCCATAACAGGCAAGATAGCTGTTCCACAAACAGTAAACTTGATAGTGTGGCCCGCAGGATAACCAGCCCAGAAAAGCAACATTTTTAGAGGAGTGAGATTTTATGGAAATGAATCCAGTCAAGGCAGATTTAGACTTACCAATAGAACATCAAAACGTACCTATCGCCCATGAAGGACTGCACAACTTTTTATACAGTTCCGATGAAGAACATGGTGCAGCGACAGCAATTCCCGCCTTAGAAAATGACGGAACCAAAGTAGTGTCAATCCCAGCTTGGCGCGATTTAGCAACTAACGCTAAAGTCGCCGGCGTTTATGCCGTCATAGACACGAACCATCAAACCCAATATATAGGTTATTCCCGAAATATCCTGCTTTCTCTCAACGGTCATATCGCCCAAAATGGCAGCGAAAATTGTGCATTCCTCCGCGTCAAAACTTTCAAATTCCCCAAGCGGGAAGAAATGGAAAATTTGCGCGATGCTTGGATAGCAGAACTCGAAAACATTCCCCCAGGAAATAGTAGAGACAGCGAAATGTGGGCTAGTACAGTCGGCCAAGCCGCGCGGGCTGCCATGTCTGCTGACGAACAAAAAGCCTATGAAGAAAAGAAACTGAAATTACGCAAAGCAATGGCAGATTCCACTCTGACTAAAGAGTTGGAAATAGCAGCAAAAAGTGCCGACGAACGTGGCAAGGATTTGGCAAGTGCTGTTAATGATGATGACTGGAGTGCTGTGATTCAATCGCAAACTCAGGAAACAAAGCCATCTGCGTGAACTACCAGACGCTGACCGATACGGCGATACAGTGCTGGCTTCCTGATTCAACATCACGATGACGCTGACAGTGAACTAAGCCAATCTTAGGTAGATTGATTTTGTCTCCGTCAAACTTGACGTTTTGGGGATAACTAATTGATATCAAATCCGGTAACATCGGAATTATTCATCTCTCTTATCTCCCTCTGTGTTCTCTGCGTTCTCTGTGGTTAAATCATTCCGATGCAGCCGGAAACGATATGACTGCCTACCATGCTTTGATTTGAACTTAGGCAACAGGGCGCGTTTATCAAAGAAGTTTTTGTAGGCAGTTGATAGATTCAAAGCTACAACTTGCAAGCATTGAGAATATGGCTCTTTTAGCCAAATGTGGGCATAAAAAAAAATTGCCCACCAAACTTGATATAGTGGAATATAGATATTTCGATCGCAAGAGGGTACTGTGCAACCTGTAGACTTGACAACTTTAACTGCGGCTTGCAGCGAACTGCGGGCCCAATGGCTGCCAGCACGCTTAGAACAAGTCTACCAGCGCGATCGCTTCACTGTGTCCCTAGCCCTACGCACCATGAACAAACGGGGCTGGATTGACCTTTCCTGGCATCCCGTAGCCGCCCGCATCTGCGTCGGCGACCCCCCGCCCCGCATTCCCGACACCTTCACCTTCAGCCAACAACTGCGACACCAACTCAGCGGTTTAGCCCTAGTTTCCATCGCCCCCATCTCCCCCTGGGAAAGAGTTGTAGACTTGCAATTCGCCCAACGCCCAGGAGAACCAGCCCTGTGGCATCTCTACGCCGAAATCATCGGCAAATACAGCAACGTCATCCTCACCGCCCACGACAATCTCGTTGTCACCTGTGCTCACCAAGTCAGCGCCAAACAGTCCAGCGTGCGCCCCATCCAAACCGGGCAACCCTACGAAATGCCCCCGGCTTTGACCGATACAGCACCAAGTGCGATCGAACCTCAAAACAGATGGCAAGAAAGAATTAGCCTGGTTCCTGGGCAATTACACCGCAACCTGTTGAAGAATTATCGAGGTTTGAGCAAGGCTTTAATTTGGTCTATGATTCGATCGGCCAATTTAGACCCCGAACAATCCACCGACAGCCTCAGCCCCCACGACTGGCAGCAACTATTCCAGCGGTGGCAATACTGGCTAGAATCCCTAGAAAACTCAAAATTCAAACCCAGTTTGACAGCCCAAGGCTACACCGTCATCGACTGGCCAGCACCCGAAAATCATAATAATGTAGGGGCGGTGGATGGTGCGTGCGTGCCCTCTAATACTTCCCCGATTCTTTCCCCCCTTGGGGGGGGCTGGGGGGGGTTAACTTCGATTGGGACGGGTAGAGAGGAGTTAACCTCTGCCTTCCCTTCAGTCCAAGAATTACTCAACAGCTACTACACCAGCGAAATCAACCAAGAAGTATTCGCCCAAGTGCGACATCAACTTAGTCAAAAACTGATTAACCTGCTAGCCAAACTCAAACTCAAAGCCAACACCTTCAAACAAAAATTACAGCAGTCAGAAGTAGCCGACACCCACAAATCCCAAGCCGATTTGCTCATGGCAAACTTACAACATTGGCAACCGGGAATGAAAACTATTTCACTACCAGACTTTGAAACCAACCAACCAGTTGCTATTCCCCTGAATCCCGAAAAAAACGCCGTCCAAAACGCTCAAGCACTCTACAAAAAGCACCAAAAACTTAAAAGAGCTCGCATTGCCGTAGAACCGTTATTGGCCGCCGTCCAAGAAGAAATAGACTATCTAGAACAAGTAGAAGCTGCACTTTCGGTATTAGAAACCTACCGCAACACCCAAGATTTGCAAACCCTAGCAGAAATCCGCGAAGAACTGATTCAACAAAAATATCTAGATGCTCCAGATTACCGCAGTACGGACAAAAATGCTGCGATCGAATTTCACCGCTACCAAACCCCCAGTGGCTTTGAATTATTAATCGGCCGCAACAACCGCCAAAACGACCAACTCACCTTTCGCGTAGCAGGGGACTACGACATCTGGTTCCACACCCTAGAAATTCCCGGAAGTCACGCATTGCTGCGCGTCACACCGGGCACAGTTGCCGAAGAAGCCGATTTGCAATTTGCCGCCAACATGGCCGCCTACTACAGTCGCGCCCGTCAGAGCGAACAAGTACCAGTCGTGTATACAGAACCGAAATATGTGTATAAGCCCAAAGGCGCAAAACCTGGTATGGTTGTATACAAGCAGGAGCGCATAGTCTGGGGCAGACCGCAGCAAGCCACAGCTTAATCTAAGTCCGCCCAGAAATGTAAAGTTTTATTGCAAAAATTAAATTTTCTTGCTAAAAGAACACTCTCGAAGGATGATATGTTTTGAAGAACCCGCTGCAAGGGAACGCGCTGTTTGGGTTTCCTCACTTTGAGAGAACAACGGACTTAATTAATTAGCAGACCAGCTTTCACAAAAAGCTGGTCGTTTTTGCTGAATATTTAATATTTTTGACCGTTGCATGGGAATGATATCAATTCCGGTTGTATCGGAATGATTTAACCGCGAAGGCGCTAAGGACGCGAAGGAAGAGAAGAGAGAGTTTAATACAGGACGATGAAGAGAGGATTTTATATGATTTAACCGCACAGATTAACGCAGACCATGAATCTGCGTTAATCTGCGGTTAAAAACAACCTAGAAAGTGAAAGTCGTTCTAACTACCCCAATCAACAAATCAGAGTTATTCTTATTGTGGTCGGGAGCAGTCAGCCAAATTAAACCAGGAGTGATGGAAATATTGTCACTCAACTTGAACTGATAGAAACCTTCAATGTGCAACGAAGTATCCTTATCTTCGGGCAATGTCCGATTAGTGGAACTCGTCACTCTCGGTTCCATACCTACCAAAAAGCCAGCGACATTTCCCTCTTTCAATAAATCGGGAAAAGCCAAAGTAACTGCCCAGTTCCAGATTTTTTGGTCTCCCCGCTGGACAGAACCCGTAGGAGTTGCCAAGTTGGATAAAATGCGCTGATTGGTGTAACCAGCCCAACCGCCAACCGCAAGTCCACGGTTCACCTTCCAGGAAGCCTCCAAGCCGTAAGAATTGCTAGAAACCGGAACAGTACCGTCACCTAGCCGGAAGTAACCGAGCCGGCCCGGAAAATTAGAAGCATTGCTGCCGGTACCAGTGACGAAGTTGTAGGAATTAAGGTAAGTCAAACCTAAAGCAATGCTACTTGTCGGTTTAAAAGTCAACTGAGCCAAACCGCCGTAGGAGCCGTTAAATAAACCATTTCCCTTGGTTGGGTTAGCAGCATTGCCGGCCAAATATCCCAAACTCAGTTCCAGTTTGTCCCCAAATTGATGCCGCAAAGCGATGCCCGTACCTGCGGTCAAATAGTAAATCGGGTTGCGAGTACCGAAGTTAGAAAGAGCTCCGCTGCCCCCATCTCCGTCAAAGTAAGGGTTGACCGTATTTGTGAAATCGTCAGCAGCCCCGGCATTGGCTTCGAGAATGACTGTAGTGCTTTTCCCTAGAGGGAATTGATAAAACAACGCATCTAAACCTACAGTATTGCTAGCAGTGCCAAAAGGCCCAGCATTAAACCGCAATTCTCCTTCAGCCGTTTTGGTGTTATTCGTAGAAAATGAACCCAAATTTAAGACTTGCAGTCGAGTTCTCAGTAAATCTTTGCCTGTGAAACTCGTGTCGAAATTGAGACGAACTCTGCTGCCAAATGCGGTTGTTTTATCAGCATCGCGACCCTTAGCATCTTCTCCTCTGGCGATGCCTGTCAAAGCGAATATTACTTCGCCATTGAGTTTAGTGGTAGTCGAAAACTGATTGGCTTCTAATTCAGCCGTCCGTGCTTCCAAAGCATCGACGCGGCCACGCAAGGTTGCTAATTCGGCGGCAAATTCTTCTTGCAATTTTTGCACAGAAGCTAAATCTTCTTTAGTTGCCAGGCCTCTGCTACCGCCTCTAATCAGTTCGTTCACTTTATCCAAACAGGCGTTTAAACCGGCTGCAAACTCGTAGCGAGTCATGGCGCGGTTGCCGCGGAAGGTGCCGTCGGGATAGCCAGCGATACAACCGTAGCGCTCTACCAGGGACTGCAATGCTTGGAATGCCCAATCTGTAGGCCGCACGTCCGAAAGTTGCGAAACTGAGGTGACTTGAGCCGCCGCATTTTCACTGTCAGTACCTTCGGCGCTGTATTGGTTGATTTGCTCTAAGGCATTGGGCAATGCTGGAGATGTGACCTTGGGAGCTGTCGATTGGGAAATTTGCTCCGGTTGTAGTGCAACTGCCCTGGTTGAGTCGGTGGCTGGTTTGGCTTCGCTGGTGTTTGCCCCTAGGACTGTGCTGTTGGGTTCTGCGACTGCTGCTGCGGCGACAGGCTCTGTTGTGATTAAATCTGCTGCTGCTACTTTGTTGGCTGGTTCTTGTGACTGTTGAGCTACTGGGGCGATCGACTCGATCGCACTTGTATTGTCAATAGTCTCAATAGTCTGAGGGCTAGCTAATGAGACTGAATCTGCCGTTAAGGCTTCTGTATCGGGCTTGGCTGCCTCTGTTGCCGCACCTGCTAATTGCAATTTATTAACTGGAGTCGTTGCTGCAATTTCCAGAGGTTGCTCTGCTAGGGAAGCAGAAGATAAAACCAAACTTGCTGCTAATACAGCGGGACTGACTAAGAGTCCTTTCCACAAAATTTTAGACATTGTTACCTCACACCACATGGGATCGATCGCCAGTCCCGAAGATTTAGGCGATCGTAAATACTATACATCAATTGGGCCTAATGGTATTAGCTGTCAATAATCCTCTCCAGCCAGCCCGCTCACGCTCCCAAAACAGCTTTGTACTGTCACTTTCAGTAAGTCGGGCATTCACCTTAGCCAAAGTGATATTGACAGAATTAGCCCAAACAAATAGTTCGATCGACTACAGACAAGAAGGATTGTTTTTTTTTGCTAGTCTCAATCCAAGCTAAAAATTGTTACTGGTGTGGAGACAAGAGTGAAATCTGCTGTAGAAAAACTTAAATATGCCCTAGTTCACGAATGGTTAACGCCCTTAGCCACGGGCGGTTCAGAATTAGTAGTAGAGGAAATCCTCAAACACGTAGAAGCCGATGTCTATGCCCTCATCGACTTTGAATCGGCAAATCCCGAAAGCTATCTTTTCCGGCGACAGATTGGCACAACATTTTTGCAGCACTTTCCTTTCGCCCGCAAAGGTGTCCAAAAATATTTGCCTTTTTTACCGATCGCGATCGAACAACTAGACTTGCGTCAATATGACATCATCCTCTCATCATCCCATGCCGTCGCCAAAGGCATCCTCAGCAGTCCCAGCCAACTACACGTCTGTTACTGCCACACACCCATGCGTTACGCCTGGGACATGACTTTTGACTATTTGGACAGTAGCAAAGCCGGACGAGGCATCCCAGGGGTGCTGACGCGATATTTGCTACACCGACTACGGCAGTGGGAAGTCATTTCCGCCAATCGCGTTGATTATTTCATCGCCAATTCCCAACATACAGCCCGCCGGATTTGGCGGTGCTATCGGCGACGGGCAGAGGTGATTTATCCACCAGTCAATATCGAGCGATTTTCCTTAGTAGCGCAAAAACAAGACTTTTACGTCACTGTTTGCCGATTGGTAAGCTACAAAAATATCAGTGCGATCGTCCAAGCATTCAATCAACTGGGCCATCATCTCATTGTCATCGGCACCGGGCCTGAATTAGAAATGATGCGACAACTCGCCAAACCCAACGTGCAAATACTCGGATGGCAACCAGCAGAAGTAGTGGAAAAATACATGGCCCAAGCCAAAGCCTTTGTATACGCAGCTTGCGAAGATTTTGGCATCGCCCTGGTAGAAGCCCAAGCTTGTGGAACACCAGTAATTGCCTATGCAGCCGGTGGCGCCTTGGAGACAGTGCGCGACATTCGCCAACATCCAGAGACGGGGACTGGTTTATTTTTTGCTTCCCAAACCCCCTCCGCATTAGTCGCAGCGGTGGAGGAGTTTGAACAGTTGCAAGGCAAATTTCAGCCAGAAATAGGGCGACTCCACGCCGAGGAGTTTGCCCCAGAAGTCTTTCGCCAGCGCTATCTGGGTTTTGTGGAACACTGCTTTGAGGAATTTCACTCCGGTGATTTTACGCAGACTTGACTGGGAGAGAGAGGGAGATGGGGAGAGGGGAAGATGGAGACAGAGAGGGAGATGGGGAGAGAGGGGGAGAATTTTTTCTATGCCAACCGTCAACTGCCAACTGCCAACTGCCAACTGCCAACCGTCAACAGTCAACTGCCCCTTTCCCCAAGAAAATTGACGATTAGAAACATAATTCACAGAACAAAGCGTCTTGAGGCTTTATGATCAGGACTGTGTGTGGTGTGAAGTGAAGGAGTAAGATGACTGCCGACAGCCAACTAATCTCCGGCAAGGTAATTCGAGCGATCGCGAGACGCGGTTTTCAGCCTGTCTTGTCTAGAGACAGACGCATAAGTCGCTCTCTCCAAAGCCTCGACGGAGAATTTTTCAAACGGTTATTTGACATCATGTTTTCCTTGTCGGTTCTGATCCTGTTTGCTCCGGTTTACCTGCTTTTGGCTCTCTCGATTGCCTTAAGCTCCTCCGGGCCAATTTTTTATGTACAGGAACGAGTAGGCAAAAATCACAAGATGTTTTATTGCCTGAAATTCAGAACGATGGTGGAAAATGCCGACGACATCTTGGTGGAAATCATGGAAAAATCGCCGCATCTCCGTCAAGAGTTTGAGGACAATTTCAAGCTGAAACAAGACCCTCGAATCACCTGTATCGGAAGGTTTCTCAGAGCGACCAGTTTAGATGAATTTCCCCAATTTTGGAATGTTTTGAAGGGAGATATGAGCGTAGTTGGGCCCAGACCCTTAGTTGAAGAGGAATTGCCTAGATACGGCACTTACATCAACAAAGTTCTGACCATCAGACCTGGAATTACAGGCCTATGGCAAGTCTCCGGCCGGAACGACATTCCCTATCCCCGCCGAGTCCAGATCGACCTCTATTATGCCAATGAAAAAAACCTTTGGATGGATATGTGGATCGTTTTCAAAACAATTGGCGTGGTGATTTTTCCTAAAAATAACGGCGCATACTAATTTTTGTCCGCAGTCAGCATCAGTAGTTACTACTAATTTGCTACTAACTACTGATGCTTGCTACTGACTGCCCGGGCTAAGTCTTTGCAAAATCTCAACTCTGCTTTGACACCGATCGAATAATTGTGAGTTAACCTAGAGCTTGAGAAAACGATCGGCAGGCAACAGCACCCCTGCCCTGAAAATTACAATCTGTCAAGGAACAATTTAGATGACGCAACGGAAGCGAGCCCTAATCACTGGTATCACAGGTCAAGACGGCTCTTATTTAAGTGAGTTATTGCTAGAAAAAGGCTATGAAGTTCACGGCATTATCCGGCGGAGTTCTAGTTTCAATACCGATCGCATTGACCACATTTATGTCGATCCTCACAGCGAGGACGCCAAGTTATTTCTCCACTACGGAGACTTAACCGACGGCACCACTCTGCGCCGGATATTAGAAGAAGTCAAGCCAGTAGAAGTTTATAACTTAGGAGCTCAATCTCACGTTCGAGTTAGCTTTGACTCCCCAGAATATACGGTTGATGCCGTAGGAATGGGCGTATTGCGCCTGCTAGAAGCAGTTCGAGACTATCAGCGACGCACAGGCATAGAAGTGCGCTTTTATCAAGCAGGTTCTTCGGAAATGTTTGGCTTAGTGCAGGAAGTTCCCCAAAAAGAAACAACACCTTTTTATCCCAGAAGCCCCTACGCTTGCGCCAAAGTTTACGGTCACTGGCAAACCGTAAATTATCGCGAATCCTACGGTCTTTTTGCCTGCAACGGCATCCTATTCAACCACGAATCTCCCCGCCGTGGTGAAACATTTGTAACTCGCAAAATTACTCGCGCCCTCGCCAAAATTTTAGCAGGAAAACAGAAAAAACTTTACCTAGGAAATCTCGATGCCAAGCGAGACTGGGGCTATGCTAAAGACTATGTGCGAGCAATGTGGCTGATGCTGCAACAAGAAAAACCAGATGATTATGTCATTGCGACCAACGAGACCCATTCCATTAAGGAATTCCTACATTTAGCCTTCACCTACACCAACTTAAATTGGGAAGATTATGTAGAGTTTGATGAGCGCTACCTACGTCCCGCCGAAGTCGAACTGTTGATTGGCGACTCGACAAAAGCCCGCACTCAGTTAAATTGGGAACCCTCTGTAACTTTTGAGCAATTAGTACACTTAATGGTAGATGCTGACATTAAAGCTCTGGAGCGGCAGGGGCGAGGTTCTGGGAACGGATTTGATTAATTTTTGTATTTACTGAACTCTTTCACGGTTGTCAAAAAGCTGTAGGGGCGGGTAAACTTGCCAGCTTTTTCAGCGTGCAAATCAATAGGGTGCTCTACTATCCCGAACCCCTAAAAATTGTGCAAAAACTCAATTGAGATACCCTAAATTCAATATTACTCATGGCGGTTGCGTCTAGGAGAGTTAAACCAACCCGCCCCCACCCACAAACAAGCCCCTGATTAATATTGGTTTCTTCGGTGAGTAGTTAAGCTTCAGCGCGGGGGTTTCATCTTGCTGATATTGGATATTGTCGATCGACCCTGATACAAAAAAGAGGATAAAATTATGACCAGCTTAGATTTAACTAACAAACAGATTTTAGTCACAGGTGGCGCCGGTTTCCTCGGTCGTCAAGTCATCGACCAGTTAGTCAAAGCAGGAGCCGATGCTGATAAAATTAGTGTAACGCGATCGCGCGATTGCGACCTCCGCGTCATGGAAAACTGCCAACGCGCCGCCGACAAACAAGACATCATCATCCACCTAGCAGCCCACGTCGGTGGCATTGGTTTAAACCTACTCAAACCCGCTGAATTATTTTACGACAATTTGATGATGGGCGCGCAACTAATTCATGCAGCCTACCAAGCCGGAGTTAAAAAATTTGTTTGTGTTGGCACAATTTGTGCTTATCCAAACTTAACTCCAGTTCCTTTCAAAGAAGAAAACCTCTGGAACGGCTATCCAGAGGTAACTAACGCCCCTTACGGAATTGCCAAAAAAGCCTTATTAGTGCAACTGCAATCCTATCGCCAGCAGTACGGATTCAACGGCATCTACTTGCTACCAGTCAATTTGTACGGCCCGGAAGACAACTTTGACCCCAAGAGTTCCCACGTCATCCCGGCATTAATTCGGAAAGTCCACGAAGCCCAAGAAAGGGGAGACAAAACATTGCCAGTTTGGGGCGACGGTAGCCCTACCCGCGAGTTTTTGTATTCCACAGATGCAGCGCGCGGAATCGTGATGGCAACTCAGAATTATAATGACTCCGAGCCGGTAAATTTGGGAACGAATCATGAAATCCCAATTAGAGATTTGATTGAGTTACTTTGCGAATTGATGGAGTTTAAAGGCGAAATTGTTTGGGAAACAGATAAACCGAACGGTCAGCCACGCCGTTGTTTGGATACAGAAAGGGCAAAAACAGCCTTTGGGTTTACTGCACAGACCGAATTTAAGGAAGGGTTGAAAAATACGATTGAATGGTATCGGAAACACGCAGCGTGAGTGTAAAAGACCAGGTTTATCAAGACTGACGCTATAGATTTAAATCTAGCGTTTTGTAGGGGCAATCCCACGCCCGGTTGCCCCTAGACCTAGGATGGTTGCATAGGTCCTAAATGTGATAAATTAGAGTATAACTTTTCTCAGGTTTCTGGATGTACAATAACAGCAGTGAGTAAACCACAGAACAGAAGTCTTGCTCCTCAAATTGCTCAAAAGCTCTCGTTATTGCTTCGGACAATGCTTTATAAGTTCTCGCAGGCAAAGTACGGAGAATACCTTTAAATTTGGAAAGCAAATTTATGATGTCAGTAGAGAGACTTTTAGAGATTGATTACTTTCAACAAGATTCAACCTTAACCTTTGCTCCGCGTCCAGTGATTCACTCCAGCCAACAAGCGGGATGGAAAAATATCCATCTTGCACATTATCAACTGCCTGCAATTGACTTCCCGGAAACAACAGGTCTTCAGCACCTCATTTCGTTACCGTCATGGAAGCAGCCAACGGAAGTACAGATGGTAATTGATGGAAAGCGTTATCGATTTCAACATCACGAACAGGAAAAGGGGCATCTTGAAATTTTTCCGGCTCATCTGCCGTTAAAAGTGAGATCGAATCACGTAGGGGAAACGACTCACTGCTATCTCGATCCTACATTTCTAGCTCATGCTGCTTACGAGTCTGCAAATCCAGAGAAAATCGAACTGAAGCCGACGCTATCAACGCCCGATCCGCTAGTCTGTCAAATAGTCTTAGCTCTGAAAACGGTATTAGAAACTGATGCAACAAATAGTTGCTTCTATGCGGAGTCAATGGCAACAGCTATGGCAGCACATTTTTTGAGAAACTACTCAACCCGCAAGCACATTCTACCAGAGTATGAAGATGGCTTACCTAAGTACAAACTGAAGCAAGCTCTTGAGTATATGAATGTTCATCTAAGTGAGAACCTATCGTTAGCCACCCTTGCAGATGAATTGCAGATTAGCCAGTTCCATTTCTGTCGATTATTTAAGCAATCTACGGGCATGACTCCTCATGCGTATTTGATACAGCAGCGAGTCGAGCGATCGAAGTTATTACTGAAGCAGAAAGAACACACAATGCTCGATATTGCGGTCGAGTGTGGTTTTGCCAACCCCAGT
Organism: Microcoleus sp.; assembly: GCF_041354475.1. Classification (NCBI taxonomy): domain Bacteria; kingdom Bacillati; phylum Cyanobacteriota; class Cyanophyceae; order Oscillatoriales; family Microcoleaceae; genus Microcoleus; species Microcoleus sp. The sequence goes on along the minus strand of NZ_JBGJZU010000007.1, from coordinate 86,687 downwards.
CATTTTGCTAAGCATTTTCGCAGATACACAGGCATTTCACCCAAGCAGTTTCGCATGATGTAGCAAGAATATGTTCAATTCGCAAGGAAATGTTCGACTTGAACTGGCAAAGATGATAAAATCAGAGTCAGAACACAAATCAGTGAAGCTGCTCCCGTTCAGGCTTGCCAAAACGCACGCTAAGACAACTTTCTATCATTTGAAATAGAGCCATGATTATAAATCATCAAGGATTGACGATGGCAGGCGCGATCGCCACGATGCTATCACCATTGCTAATGAGCCAAGGCGCGATCGCCCAGAGTTCGATTCGAGAATGTCTGAGTGAGTTTGTCCGCCAAGGTGTTTCGCCTGATAAAGCTGCTGATTTATGTTCCAGTGGCGGCTTGGCGATCGAAAGATGTGTAGAGAATAAGAGATTTCGCACTTACGAGGGTGCACCTCGACAGCGAAAGGATGGTAAGACAGAATACACTTACCCAATCAATGCGTTCTCTGCTGAAAGTACCAGCGGACTTGAATGCTGGACTGATCATCGAAACTTCTTTAATCCCAAAAATGTCTGCTGGGCGAGTTCGATTAGGGTTTCGGTATTGAGTGAAGAAGAAGCGGTCAACCAGTGCCGTAATGCGGTGGGTGGCAATCCAGTGGCTCCTGTCAGTCCCGGAGGCGGAGGTACAACCTGGACTAATCCGGTTGGAGGGTCGCCACAGGCGATTCAGCAGTGTATGGAAAATTTGCTGTATCGAACAGAGGTAAAGAAACCATTTTCAGGCTGGATTTGTGTTGAGAATGATGTGAACTGTAGAACCGTCAGAGTCAGAACTGAGATTAGCGAGACCGCCGCAGTCCAGGCTTGCCAAAACGCACGCTAAAAAAACCTTTTTTAAGGGATATTCAATCGAAATAAGGGTGTATTTTACCACTAATTGTTAAATTACAAAACACTCGATAGGAGTAAGAAGTCATGTCTAACACAGCTTTTCTGCGAAACTTATCTATTGCTGGGATCGCGCTTTCTGGTGCGATCGCTTCCATCATCTTAAAACTATAGCTTGCCTGTAGTTGTCCATTGGGATCAATATCCGTCAAAAAAAATCAAAATTCGTGAATTTAGTAGGGTCAATAGATGGCATTATGTATAAAGGAGTAACTGATTGTGCAAATTCTCAAATTAGGTGCATCAGGTTCCGATGTTGTTAAACTACAAAAACGGTTGTTAGAATTAGGGTTAAATTCCAGTCGTGCCGATGGTAAATTTGGGCCAAAAACTGAAGCACCCCTGAAAGAATTTCAGAGTAATCAAGGATTGGTAGCAGATGGCATCGCGGGCGATCGAACCCTGACTGCTTTGTTTCCTGGAGAATTGCTGGGGTCGTCACTTTTATCATACAGGGCGATCGAGCTAATTTTGGAATTTGAGATTGGTGGGGGAAAGGAATATTACGAAAAATTTTTGCAACACCCCACTTGGCCCGAAGGACAATCAGGAATTACGATCGGCATCGGTTATGATGTAGGTTACAACAGTGTAGAAGTCTTTAACCAAGATTGGTATAAATTAGAGGATGTTGACCGGAAGCGTTTGAGTGATTGCTGCGGGTTAAAAAAGGATGCAGCGCAGCAGCGTTTAGCTAGTGTTCGAGATCTGATAATTTCTTGGGAATTAGCTTGGGAAGTTTTTAATGTAGTCACAGTGCCAAAATTTTACAATTTTACCAAACAAACATTTCCCGGTTTTGAAGAATTACCACCAGATGTTCAAGGGGGATTGGTGAGCTTGGTGTTTAATCGCGGTACGAGTTTGGAGGGAAATCGTCGCCGGGAAATGCGCGCAATTCGGGATTTAGTACCGAAAAAAGATGTGAAGGGAATTGCGGAACAAATCCGGCAAATGAAACGAATTTGGGAGGGAACTTCCATTGCCAGAGGTATGAACAGACGGCGGGATGCCGAAGCGGATTTAATTGAGGAAAGTGCTTAAATCGATCGCCTCATAGGTCCTTTCATCTGCCGCTAATAGGGCGTAAGATTAAATGAACCGCGAGGCACGCGGACGCTAAGTCAGAGAAAAAAGAAGAGGCATTTATCCCTTCGCGGTTCTATCGTTGTATTATATCAAATCCGGTAGCATCTGAATTATTAAGATCTCTATTTTCTCCCTCTGTGTCCTCTGTGTTCTCTGCGGTTAAATAATTCCGATCCAACCAGAAACGATATTATATAATAGGAATAGCTCGAATTAAATCATATAAAACTTACATAAGGATTCGATCGGGGCGATAAATTTGCTGATTATCAAGAATTAGAAACGCTTCAAGAGTACGTGTTAATTAGCCAAAAACGCGAGCGGGTAGAGTGTTTCCGTCGGAATGATTAAGGGTTGTGGGTTTTGTATTCCTATACTCAAGGTAGCGAAATTCACTTGGCTAGCGTAGATTTTCGCACAGGTATTGATGCTATTTATGAGGATGTAATTTTTACTAAGGAAGATGCAGAAGCCGAAGTTGATGATGTGCGATCCAGGGGATAAATTGAAAGTGCGATCGCACCTCGGTTAAGAAAGGGCGATCGCACTCTTTCCTAAGCTACTCCATAGCCGGTATACGGACGCTTGTAAGGTGGATGTAAACCTAAAACTATATCTTCTTTTGGTACTCCCAGATCGACTAATTCCTGTCCGATATCGGCTTCTGTCATATTACGTTGAATCCAGATTTTACCATCCTTGATATCTAAGTGAATGAAACAGTTATAAATCCGTTTGTATCCCTCCCAACCAACATCTAAAATTTGGTAATGATCGTGTTCTGTGTCGAACACGAGTTGACACTCACCATCCAACTCGGAATTATTATCGAGACTGGCATGAGAGGTTAAAAGTTGGCGGATAAATTGGCGATACTGCTCTATTCTTTCCATTCAATGATTACCTCCTGAACAGGGTCGTAAGCAATTAACTTTACTTGATACTGTCTGACGGCTTCCTGAGTGAATTTTTCTTGAAAAAATGATTGATATATATCGATAGGTACTGCCAGATAAAGAGTTCTATCTGGTTCGATCATTTGCAATCCTAAGCGGTAGTTCAAAAACTGTCCTAACGCTGAATGAAAGTCTGTAATCGCTGATGGATGGAGAAAGCTTTTAATTTCAACAGCAATTTTGCGTCCAGCCTTTTGGGCGGCAAAGACTTTCTCTGCTGCTAAATCTATCTCCAGCTTCACCTTATCTATCTTGAGGATCAGCGGATCTGCCGTAACTATCCACTCTTCCTTCAGGAGTGCTTGTTTGACGGCATCATGGAATAGGTCTTTGGCGGCCATCGTTTTTTTACAGTATATAGCTGTTATTATAATAGCGATCGCTCCTCAATAGACACTCCCAGTGGGCCCGCCAACGAGCCGATCGCCGCCGCTATTTCAGGAACACCGGCACCTGAACTGATTAAAGCTATCAACTGGCTAAGAATTTCAATCACCGCCGGTACGTTAGCAACCAAGCCAAACAGAGCCGCAATTGTCCGATCGCACATCCGAACTCGCCACCCTCGAAAAATGGATTGTCCAAGAAAAGTGCAACCTCGCAGCAATATTAGGAATAAGCGGCCTTGGCAAAACCGCACTTTCCCTCCACCTCATCCAAAAAATTCAACATAACTTTGAATGCGTAATTTGGCGAAGTCTGGGCCACTCCCCACCCTTAGAAACTACCCTAAAAAATCTCATTCAATTTATCGCCAATCAATACCCCCCCAACCCCCCCTTGGCAAGGGGGGGCGAAGAGGGGTTTTTACCTACCAGCATCCCAGAGCGACTTTCCCTGTTAATGGAATATCTGCGAAAAAACCGCTGTCTCATTATCCTCGACGACGTGCAAGCCATTCTGGGTAGCGGACAACTAGCAGGAAATTACCGCCCAGAATGCGAAAATTACAGCATCCTATTCAGACAAATCGGAGAGACAACTCACAACAGTTGTTTAATCCTCAACTGTTGGGAACCACCCAGAGAAATTACCGCCTTAAAAGGTGAAAATTCAACAGTTCGCACTTTACAACTCAAAGGAATATGTGCAGCCACTACCGAAATTTTTAGAGAAAAAAAATTACTCAATCCCGAAACATGGGAAAACCTAATTAATACCTACCGAGGCAATCCATTGTGGTTGAAAATAGTCGCCGCCACCATTCAAGAAATATTCCGAGGTAGGGTTGCAGAATTTTTGAAATATGATATGCTCTTCTTAGGTGAAGAATTGGCAGCAACATTGCACCCGCAGATAAATCGTTTGTCAGAATTAGAAAAAAAGCTTATCTCCCATCTCAGCCTCGAAGCGAATCCAGTTTCCCTAGAGCAATTGCTAAAAAATGCCGAGTTATCGCCTTCGGAGTTATTCGATGGGCTGCAATCTTTGGGGAGGCGATCGCTCGTTGAAACTGAGGAACAGGAGAATGAAACTTTATTCAATCTTTGTCCTGTGGTGAGACAATATGTGATATCAAATCCGGTTTGTTGACGCTTTCGGTGCAGTCCGGCAGTCCGGCAGTCCGGCAGTCCGGCAGTCCGGCAGTCCGGCAGTCCGGCAGTCCGGCAGTCCGGCAGTCCGGCAGTCCGGCAGTCCGACAGTCCGGCAGTCCGACAGTCCGGCAGTCCGACAGGGGTTTAAACCCCTGCCTCATAGCTAAAGTCGGTTAAAACCGACTAGAGAATGCGCTCGAAAATGCCATTAATTGTAGTCCTCTTTTAGAGGACTTTCGCTTTGAGACAGGGGTTTTTAACCCCTGTCGGACTGTCGGACTGTCGGACTGTCGGACTGGAACTGAAACGAGAGATTCGATCGCAAATATGAATACTTCTGAACCTTCATCAACTAAAACAGAATTAAGAAAATCTCTCCTTAAAACCCGCAAATCCCTATCAGCACAAGAATGGATAGAAAAGAGCGATCGCCTTTGCAACCACCTACAAACCTCCTCCCTATTCACCCAAGCAAAAACAATCCTCGGCTACTTCAGTTTTCGCCAAGAACCAGACTTAAGTCCCCTATTTACCACCCCTAAAAAATGGGGATTTCCCCGTTGTGTCGGCAAAGAGCTATCCTGGCACGTCTGGCAGCCCGGAGACCTTTTACATACAGGAGCTTATGGCATTCTCGAACCACTGCCTGATGCTCCTAAAATAGACCAATCAGAGGTAGATTTAATCCTTGTACCAGCCGTGGGTTGCGATTTGCGTGGCTATCGTTTGGGCTACGGCGGTGGCTATTATGACAGGATGTTGAGTAAAAGTGAGTGGGAATCAAAAGTTGCGATCGGCATTATCTTTGAATTTGCCTTGAAGCCACAACTTCCTGTTGACTCCTGGGACAAACCTCTGTATGGAATTTGCACAGAAAGCGGTAATCTAAAGTCTAAAATCTAAAATCTAAAATCCTATGGCTTCACGCTACGTTCGAGTTAAAACAACACAAGGACAAATACATTACGGTTTACTGCAACTGAGCCGCAGCGTTCAGGTACTGGATGCACCTCCGTGGTTGAAAGGACAACTCACTGATATGGAACTCCCACCAGATAGTTACCAAATTCTCGCGCCGTGCTCTCCCAGCAAAATCATAGCCGTTGGCAAAAATTATAGCGACCACGCCGCCGAAATGGGAACTTCCGTACCTGAAGAACCGCTATTGTTTTTCAAGCCTCCCACGGCTGTGATTGCCACAGGTGGGGCGATTCGCTATCCGCGCCAGTCGGAAAGAGTGGACTACGAGGGAGAATTAGCCCTGGTAATTGGCGAACATTGTACTCAGTGCACTCCTGAACAAGCACAGGGAAAAATTTGGGGTTATACGATCGCGAATGATATCACAGCCAGAGATTTGCAAAAGCGCGACAACCAGTGGGCGAGGGCGAAAGGTTTTGATACGTTTTGTCCCCTTGGGCCCTGGATTGTCCGCGAATTGAGTCCTGCTGCACAATTGCAGACTTTTGTCAATGATAGCGATCGACCGGTACAATCCGATCGCATCGATCGCATGGTATTCTCCCCAGATTTTCTCGTCTCCTACATCAGTCACATCATGACTCTCATCCCCGGTGATGTAATTCTGACTGGAACGCCGCAAGGAGTAGGGCCACTGCAAATAGGCGATCGAGTTCGCATTGAAATAGAAGGTATTGGCAGTCTGGAAAATACAGTTATTAGTCATTAGTTATTGGGCATTGGGCATTGGGCATTGGGCCTTGGTAATTAGAGCCAACAAATAACAACCAACCACCAACTAACTGCCAATATGCAGCGGTAATTTATCCATCATAATTTTCCTTTCTAGGCAAAATGTGCGCAATTGCGCACAAATTTTCCCTGATCCGCAGTTGGAACAGCGCTTAGAAGATGGATACCATCCACCAACTAACAACTGTCAACTGCCAACTGCCAACTGCCAACTGTCAACTGTCAACTGTCAACAGTCAACTGTCAACTGACTAACGAACCTGCATATAAACTGCATCCGAAAGTGGAGGAATCTCTGCATAGCGTCCCAAGGCCGACTGAACAACTGCATAGACAAATGCAGCCACAACGCCTAAAAACACCATGTTATAGAGAGTTTCGGCAATAAATGCGATTTGAACCTTAGCTAAAATCGGCAAAACCAGACCGCATAGCATCAAAACAATGTCTAAAAGAATCGCCTGCATCGCGTTAAAGCGAATAAAGTGACTAATGTTTTCATTTCTCACAACCCCTAAATAGAGGGCAAAGAAAATCACCAAGCTAGCAAAGGGCAAACTATAAATTTGCATCAAGGGAGCTAGCGGTATGAACAACAGTTGGAGAACAGGAAACTGTTGAAACAGAAACCTGCCAAACATCAGCCCGTCAACCAGCGGTAGCAAATAAGGCAAAGAAGCAAAAATCCGGTCTGAAACAGTTGTAGACCCGCGCCAAGTCATAGTGAACTCTCCTGAGTCGATCGACTAACTATCAATTCCCATTAAATTCAGCATAACGCAGCAGCAGGCTCAGTTCCGACTCGCCCGGAATTTGCCCACACTCAGATCCCTGTAGATTCAGGGATACTTATATCAAGTCGGGTTAAATAGTCACTATGCCCGATGACCAATTCCCAATTCCCAATTCCCAATTCCCAATTCCCTATGCCCTATGCCCTATGCCCTATGCCCTATGCCCTATGCCCGATAATTATTTAATATTAGCGATCGTGAAGCCCATTTGACACTCGTAGCGATCGGGCAAATTTTCCGTAGGTTTGCGAACCGGATGGCCGCAGCGGAGTTCGCCATCATTCCAGCGGGGTTGGCCAGTGCTAGAGGCCAGCAAACAACCTTGGCAAACACGCTGAGGGGCAAGCATCTGATTTTCCATTAAAATGACTAACATTTGATACCTCCGGCAGTTTCCACACCAGTAATTTCATTGTATGTCAGGACTTTGGAACAAACAGCTTAACCTGAACACAATGTAATATTTATGTCAATGGGGCGAAATCAGTAGTATCTTGAAAGATCGCAAATTCCCAATCCCCAATTTCTGAAGAGGTTGATTATTGTGACCAAGAATTTCTTGGTGGTACAAGCCCCCGGATCGATCCGTGGAATCAATCCTTGCATCTAAAATCTCAAATTCTCAAGCCCCCGACTCGATCCGTGGGGTCAATCCAAAATCCAAAATCCAAAATCTAAAATCTAAAATCTAAAATCGAATGACGGACTCTAACTTTGAATTTCTTTCCAAAACCGATCCCCTAATTGCGGATTTAATCGGGCAGGAACTCCAGCGCCAACGAGATCACCTAGAACTCATCGCCAGCGAAAACTTTACTTCCGCAGCGGTAATGGCAGCTCAAGGCTCTGTGCTGACAAATAAGTACGCCGAAGGATTGCCAACGAAACGCTACTATGGTGGCTGTGAATTTATTGACGGCATCGAGCAAATCGCGATCGATCGCGCCAAACAGCTATTTGGAGCAGCTCACGCCAACGTCCAGCCCCACTCCGGCGCTCAAGCCAACTTTGCAGTGTTTTTGAGCTTGCTAGAGCCCGGAGACGGCATTATGGGCATGGATTTGTCCCACGGCGGACACTTGACCCACGGCTCACCGGTCAACGTATCCGGCAAATGGTTCAAAGCTTTTCACTACGGTGTCAGCAAAGAAACAGAACAGTTAGACTACGACGAAATTTTGGCGATTGCCAAACAAAATCGACCGAAATTACTAATTTGCGGCTACTCAGCTTATTCGCGAATTATCAACTTTGAGAAATTTAGAGCCATCGCTGACGAAATCGGGGCTTATCTCCTCGCCGACATCGCCCACATCGCCGGATTAGTCGCCACAGGGCACCACCCGAATCCTCTGCCTCACTGTCATGCAGTCACCACTACCACTCACAAAACCCTGCGCGGGCCCAGAGGCGGTTTAATTTTGACAAATGACCCAGAACTAGGCAAAAAGTTCGATAAAGCAGTGTTTCCTGGTAGTCAGGGCGGACCTTTGGAACACGTCATTGCTGGTAAAGCAGTAGCTTTTGGGGAAGCATTAAAGCCAGAATTTAAAACTTATTCTGGTCAAGTAATTGCAAATGCCGCTGCTTTAGCTGCACAGTTACAGCAGCGGGGTTTGAAACTGGTTTCTGGGGGTACGGATAATCACTTAATGTTAGTTGATTTGCAATCTATCAACATGACAGGTAAAGTAGCCGATCAATTAGTTAGCGGTGTGAATATTACAGCTAATAAAAATACGGTGCCTTTCGATCCAGCATCGCCCTTTGTTACCAGTGGTTTGAGACTTGGTTCCGCAGCGATGACAACCAGGGGTATGGGAACTACAGAATTTATCGAGATTGGTAATATTATTGCCGATCGACTGTTAAATCCTGAAGACGAAAGCGTGGCGGCCGATTGTTTGCGGCGAGTGGGCACCCTCTGCTCGCGCTTCCCCTTGTATCCTCACTTGTACCTGAAAGTCCCTGCCTTGGCTTAATTTTCCTGATTGACAAGGCGAAATTGGTAGTTGGGAGTGTACAGGTAAAAGGGCAATAGAGCAGGAGAAGATTGAGAGTTATAAGTTTTAAGCCCGGAATTAACAACTCTTTAACTTGCCACTTGTAACTCCCAACTCTCCGTATCTTAATCCCCCGGTCGCTATTCCAAGATTTTGCCTGGTTAAAAGCCATCTGAAATGTAGTAGACTCTGCCTGAAACCCAAATTACCCGACACTCTATACTGATTTCAGATGCTCCACCATCTGTTCTACCACCTACTAGCCTTTATCGTTTCCGCGATCGTCGTCCTATGGAGTACGCCAATAGTCAAAACTATTGGTCTCAAAAGCGGACGAGTCGATCGACCAGGCGATCGTAAAGTTCATCAACGCCCGATGGTACGCTTGGGAGGAGTATCTATCTTTCTCGGCACTATCATTGCTCTGGTAATTGTCTGGCTCTCAGGAGGCTTCATCGATGCTACCGGACAAATTCTCAATCGCAAAGACGAATACGAAATTTGGGGAGTCACCCTCGGCGGCATCGGATTCTTCCTCATCGGTTTAGCAGACGATTTATTTTCGCTCTCGGCACTAAGACGCTTGCTCATGCAAATTGGTGTATCCAGCATCGCTTGGATGGCAGGTGTACAGATTGAATTTCTCACAGTTCCCTCCCTGGGACTGACAGATATTGGCTGGCTGAGTTTGCCAATTACGGTGATTTGGCTAGTCGGTATGGCTAACGCCATCAATTGGATTGACGGTTTGGACGGTTTGGCGGCGGGAGTTTCAGGGATTGCAGCAGTTGTAATGCTGATTGTCAGTCTGTCGATGAACCAACCAGCGGCGGCGTTAATTGCAGCAGCCTTAGCTGGCGGGACTTTGGGATTTCTGCGCTACAACTTCAATCCAGCTCAAATTTTTATGGGAGATGGAGGTGCCTATTTCATAGGCTTTACTCTGGCGGGAGTTGGAGTCGTTGGGTTAGTGAAAACTACGGCTATAACTTCTGTGTTGCTGCCATATTTGATTTTAGCTGTACCGATTTTAGATATGTCTGCGGTAATTCTCGATCGACTTCGCAACGGCAAGTCTCCGTTTATTGCTGACAAACGCCACCTCCACCACCGACTGCTCAATGCAGGATTATCCCATCGATTTGCAGTTTTATTTATTTACTCGCTGACACTGTGGGTGGGAAGTTTAGCTCTAGCTTTTTCGGTTCCCAGTGGCGTAGTCTATGCCATGGGAGCCACCAGTTTGTTGGGATATGCTAGCTGGAAAGTTTGGAGGCACGCAAGATAGTCATTAGTCATTAGTCATTAGTCATTAGTCATTAGTCATTAGTCATTAGTCATTAGTCATTAGTCATTTACTACCAATGTCCAATGCCCGATGCCCAATGCCCAATGCCCAATGCCCGATGCCCCATGCCCAATTCCCCAATCAAAAATCCACAATCTAAAATCAAATTGAATGGTTGCTGAAATTATTTGTGTTGGCACTGAATTGCTGTTAGGGGATATTCTCAATAGCAATTCTCAGTTTTTAGCTAAGGAGTTAGCAAGTTTGGGAATTCCTCACTACTATCAAACAGTGGTGGGTGACAATCCAGATCGCATTAAACAGGTGTTAAAAATAGCAGTAGGGCGATCGCAACTACTGTTGTTTACAGGAGGTCTAGGTCCAACACCAGACGACCTCACAGTCGAAACTATAGCGGATTATTTTGGTGTTCCCCTCCTAGAAAGACCGGAAATTATCGCTGACATCGAACACAAATTTGCTCAGCGGGGACGAAGCATGAGTAAGAGCAACCGCAAACAAGCTTTAATTCCAGAAGGTGCTGAGATTTTGCCAAATCGCACAGGTTCTGCACCGGGGATTATTTGGCAACCTGTTCCCAACGTCACAGTCATGACATTTCCCGGCGTACCAGCGGAAATGCACTTGATGTGGCGAGAAACCGCCGTTTCTTACCTGCAAAATAACGGCTGGTGCAGGGGCACGATTTACAGCCGCACATTAAAATTTTGGGGTATTGCTGAGTCAGCACTCGCCGAAAAAGTAGATAGTTTTCTCAATTTAACCAATCCTACTGTTGCTCCCTACGCCAATCACGGCGAAGTCAAATTGCGGATTTCAGCCCGCGCTGAGTCGGAAGCGGTGGCTAAAAACTTAATTGAGCCCATCGAACAACAGTTGCTACAGATTACTGGTCTAGACTGTTACGGTGTTGATACCGATACCCTCGCCTCGACTGTTGGTAAATTGCTGCTGTTGGGTGGCGAAACTCTCAGCGTGGCTGAATCCTGCACGGGAGGAGGGTTGGGGGCGATGCTGACTGGTGTTGCCGGCAGTTCGAGGTACTTTTGGGGCGGGATTATTTCCTATGACGATCGAGTTAAGGAAAAATTATTAGGTGTTAAGCCGCGAGATTTAGCCGAATTTGGGGCAGTCAGCCACCAAGTGGCAAAACAAATGGCAGTCGGAGTGCGGCAAGGGCTTAACACCAGTTGGGGATTGAGCATTACAGGCATCGCCGGGCCAGGAGGCGGCAGTGACGCTAAGCCGGTGGGACTGGTTTATATAGGTTTAGCCGGGCCTAATGGCGAGGTAGAGAGTTTTGAATACCGCTTTGGCGATGCGCGCACCCGCGATTGGATTAGAAATCTGAGTGCTTGTACGGCGCTCGATCGACTCCGACGTCAACTTTTGTTGACAGAAGCTCAAAAAAGCTGAAATGAATTGTAAATTGTCAAGAGGTAAAAGTAATCTTAATTTTTATTTAAGGCTGAAGGAGCCGAAACAGTTCCGTAATTTCTCGCTTCCCTCTTGATTATCTGTAAAGATTCGTTATGATAATAAGATAAGACTGATTGGCAAATACACTCCCTCTCGCGGTTGCTCGCAACAACTGGTCGAGAAAATTCAAGTTTGACTGTTGATTTCATGGTTATGCTTGCTTGTATTCAGAGAGTTGGCCGTCGGTTTAAGAATCAAGATTATAAAAAAAGGAGCTATCCGTTCAATGGAAGACATTGAAAAGGTGCTGGAACAAATCAGAGAATGGGTTCGCAAGCTGATCGAAGGATTGCTGAATCCAGAAGCTCAACCGGAACTGCAACCGATTCCAATTCCAGTCAACCAACCCAGACATCGTAGGTAGCGTGGACTGGCTTTAAGGTTTGAGAATTGAGATTTGAGAGTGGTTCTAAGACCGAAATCAAAACCCTCACACATTTTGTCGCGCTGGAAATTTTAAAATTGTTAAATATCCTGGTACTGCACGGCCCAAATCTCAATCTGCTGGGTCAGCGAGAACCTGGAGTCTATGGAGTAGCAACTTTAAATGATATAAACAAGTTGCTAGAGCAAGAAGCCCTTGCGCTCCAGGTGAAAGTCTCGATCCAGCAGTCTAATCATGAAGGAGTCTTGGTGGATGCCATTCATTCGATGTTAGGGCAGCACCAAGGCCTTTTAATTAATGCTGGAGCTTATACTCATACGAGTGTGGCAATTAGGGACGCGATCGCAGCCGTCAATTTGCCTGCGGTAGAAGTTCATTTGAGCAATATCTATCGGCGGGAAGATTTCCGGCACCACTCGTTTATAGCACCAGTGGCGATCGGGCAAATCAGTGGTTTTGGTTCAGAGAGTTATCGGCTAGGGCTGCAAGCTGTAGTTAGTCACTTGAAAAACCACTGACAATTTACCGAATACCAAGCTCCCCGAAATCTTGTTTAAGAAATCGGGGAGTTAATACCCATGGAATTAAGATAATTTTTTTGACTCGGAAGCCAGTGATATCAAATCCGTTGACATCGGAATTATTATTTCTCTCTTCTCTTTCTCTGTGTCCTCTGTGTTCTCTGTGGTTTAATCATTCCGATACAACCGGAAACGATATGATTAGAGGTTCGCTAGGACTGGAAAAAATTAAGAGAAACCCCAAAATAACCAATAACAAATAACCAATAACAAATAACCAATAACAAATAACCAATAACAAATAACCAATAACAAATAACCAATAACAAATAACCAATAATATCGTTTCTTGCTGCATCGTCAGGTGATTTAACCGGACCTATAACGCAGAGAACACAGAGGGAGATAAGAGAGATGAACACAGGACGATGTTACCGGATTTGATATAACCAATAACCACTAACAAATATGCGACATTCTCTATTGAACAAGTTTCAAGGAACCTTACTGGGTTGCGCTTTAGGAGATTTTATAGGAATTCAATATCAGAAACAACTTCTAGGTATTCCCCCCCAAACATCAGAATTGCAACCCATTTTACAACTGACTAAACACCAACCATTGCCCATGAGTGGGGCAAATTTGCGATGGAAATCGTCCAAGGGTAAACTTTCAACTGGCACAAACTCATCCGAGTGCTGGATGCTGGCTCTAGCCGGAGCTCAAAGTTTAATTAGGTGTAGCGGTTTAGATTTAAAAGATTGGCGCGATACTTGGGAAACATTTGCTCAGTCTGAGCTTTACCATTCGCCAAACACAGAAGCTAAAAGTATACTTAACCCTTGTGAAGCTGCGGTTGCTGCATTGCCAACAGCACTGTTTTATCACGAAAATAAAGCCAAGCTCCGAGCAAAACTCATGCTGGCGACAGATGTTTGGCACAACCAAAGGGCTTCAGAATGTCAGACAGGAGTTTTAGCAGTAGGGTATGCGATCGCCCGATCGCTCAAAGAAAAACTTGACCCCGCGACGGCAATTCCTCAAACAATTACCTACCTGGCAACAGATAATGCTTTAACCGAGCTGCTTTCACAAGTACAAATATTATTAGAAAAGGGAGCAGATTTAGAAAGAGCCAAAAACCATCTCTGCAAAAGCGCCATAGCTTTGGAAGAAAGCCATACCAAGGGTGAAAAAAAATCACAAACCAACTCAATTGTCAACCCAGGAAATTTCATTTCGATGGCGATCGCTTTCTACTGCTTCTTAAGTACCCCAGAAGATTTGCGTTTGTCAGTTTTCCGCGCTGCCCGGTGTGGCATCGCACCACCGCTAACTTGCTCGCTGACGGGAGCTTTGTCAGGATCTTACAATGGTGCTGCCGCGATTCCTGTAGAATGGCGATCTAGACATTCGGCTGCGGTGGCATCTAACTTGGCAGCCGAGGGGCCAGAGCCCTCGGTCTGTTTAACGGCTACGGATGCCAAAATCAAACAGCTAGCTCATCACCTATTTGCCGTCTGGAGTGGAGTTTACAGTCCCGATGCCGAAGGTGAACCCCCCATCCTGGGGGCAGTGGTGGCTGCACCTTATGTAATTAGATCTCGTAATTAAAAAAAACAGAATACCCAGATTCTTGACTTCTGAAACTGCTCCGACGATCTAACACAATAGGGTTTGATGCTTAATGAGAGCTACTCGTACCATCGCCAAACCATCGCCCACCATTCCAGTGGTCAATTTATGAACAAAGTTGGTTCGCCCATCGCTAATTTCGGCATCGATTTTAAAAACAGCAATATCGGTTGGATTTCAGACTGATGGGAGGTGTTCGATCGCAGGCTGTGGGGCCTGTGCCAAACACAGTAAATCTAACTGTGGGGTGGGCCCAAGAGTCCCTCGCTGCCAGCCTGATTGAGAATGCTGCAAGATGTTGGAGACCAACCATAATGGAAAGCTGTTTGCGCGATGAATCACATTATACAGGTTACTTTGCGAGTGCCCCCGTAGCGTCGATCGATATTACGGGGATGGAAATGCCCCGTGTCGCTTCCCTCTCAGGTCAGAAGACGCTGAGTTTCCGGCTTCCCGTGAAATTTTTATGAATACTCTCTCCTCATTGATGCGGCAAATAGAACAACTAGGGACTTCCCGCTCGCAGCGCCAACAGGTGGCTAAAGTGCAGCATGATGGTAGCAAACAAGAATCAGACGATCGCCCGCGCGACTCTATGCTCAACCGTTTTTTCCCGAAGAAATCCGATCGACCCAAAGGTTTTACTGGTTATAAAAGTAAAAATTCCCAATCCTACCTCAAAAATCAAGCTCGTTCCCCTGTCTTAGTGATCGTCGCCGTCATTTCCCTCAGCAGCACTCTGGGACACCGTTTTTACAACCAACCGAAACTAGATGTAGGCACAAAAGCTCCTCAGACAATTAAGGCCCCAGCTAGTGCCAAGGTTTCCGATCTCAAAACCACCGAAGAACAAAGGAAAGCAGCGCGGATTGGGGCGGTAGCGATATTGATGGTTGACGAGAATGCCGATCGCAAAATCTATCAAGAATTGCAACAATTTTTGCAACAAGGGACTGAACTGCGACGGGCGATCGGTCTTTTGCCTTTGGCCAGACCAGAATTGCTATCAACTAACGTTCAATTGTACCTGCGGAGCTGTCCAGAATGGGAGTGGCGATCGATCCTAGCGCAAGTAGGAGACGGTAGTACCAAAGCTACGCCCTTGAGTCTGGAGTCCAGCGATCCGACGCAGGCGACGGGAAATAAATCTCAACAAGATGCTGTCGTTCAACTGCAAGCTTACAGTCGATCGGTCTCCAAGGTAGATTTCAAAAATCTGACAGAGGGTATCTCCAAAGTTCGCCAGGGCTACCTTAACGCTTTGGAAGCAATGGAAACCAAATCGGTGTCCCGACTAGGACAGATTTATGATAATTCCCTGTTTGATTTGTCCGATACAGCTTGGCAGGAAACACAAAAGGGTATGAGTCTGGTAGCCAAAAAAATGCTGGCTCAAGGTATTCCCCAGGGTTTGCCCAAAGATATTTTAAAGGAAGCTGTGAGACTGCAAGTGGCCGACTCAGTGCCTGGGGTATCGCAAAATTTGGCCATAGAAGCTTTAACAGCGATTTTACAGCCCAATCTGGTGCGAGATTCCGAAGAAACCAAACAGCTAGCGGAATTAGCAGCCCAAAAGGTGCAAGTGGTGACACTAGAAGTAAACCAGGGCCAGATCATTGTGGCAGAAGGACAAGAGATCTCTCAACAAGATTTCGTGTTACTCGACTATTTCGGTTTGAGTAGGCGGGGTGTGAATTGGTTGGGGTTGGCGGGCTTTGTCTGCTTAGTTGGGGCGGCGATTGGGATCGTGCTACTGGTAGAAAGGCATTATCGCTTGCGCCGCAGAGATCACTTGCTGCTGTTGCTGTTGACTTTGAGCGCGCCTGTGTTGGTGAGTTTGGGGCTGCCTTGGACAACTTTGCCAGCGATCGGCATTTTAGCAAGCGGCTTCTACGGTTCTGCCGTGGGGGTTAGTGTGGTGGGGCTGTTGTCACTGGTGTTACCCATTGGCTTGGAAATTGAGTTGATTCATTTGGTGGCTAGCGCGGCGGCGGGATTGCTGGGTGCTTTGATGGCGAGCAGGTTGCGATCGCGCGAAGAATTGGCTCTCTTGGGCGTGGCGATCGGCTTAACTCAGGGCATCGTTTATCTGGTGGGGACAATGATTGCCAGCGTCGCTGCCGGCTCTATTTGGTACGTTGTGCTCGGTACCGTGGGTGCCCAAAGTTTGGCCGGTTTAGCTTGGAGCGTTGTAGCTCTGGGCATCAGCCCTTATTTAGAACACGTTTTTGACTTGATTACCCCCATCCGACTAGCAGAATTGGCTAATCCCAATCGTCCCCTATTGAAGAAGTTGGCTGCGGAGGCTCCTGGGACTTTTCAGCACACGCTGTTTGTGGCTAGTTTGGCCGAAGCGGCGGCGCGGGAACTGGGTTGCAATGTAGAGCTAGTTAGAACTGGCACATTATACCATGATATTGGCAAAATGCACGACCCGATCGGATTTTGCGAAAATCAAATGGGCGGGGGTAATAAACATGATGAAATTAATGACCCTTGGGCCAGTGCCCAGATTATTAAAAAGCACGTTAGTGAAGGCTTAGTGATGGCACGAAAACATAGATTGCCGAAGGCGATTCAGGCGTTTATTCCTGAACACCAAGGGACGATGTTGATTGCTTATTTCTATCACCAAGCAAAGCAAATTGTGGCTCAGGAATCGGCAGATTTAAAGATGGCTGTGGCCGATGGGCATAATTCAACAACAACAACGTTAACTATGGAAAGTCGGGAAGTGAGGGAAGAGGATTTTCGCTACAATGGGCCGATTCCTCAGTCACGGGAAACTGGGATTGTGATGGTGGCGGATTCCTGTGAGGCTGCTTTGCGATCGCTCAAGGATGCCACTCACGAGGAGGCTTTGAGTATGGTTAACAAGATTTTGAGAGCTCGTTGGCAGGATAATCAGTTGATTGATTCGGGTTTGACGCGGGAGGATATGTCTCTGATTGCGGAGATTTTTGTGCGGGTTTGGGAACAGTTCAATCATAAGCGAATTGCTTATCCTAGTGCAGTTTTTACTCCGAGATAAGGGGAATTTGGATGGAAAGAGTGGTTTAATCATTCAACAACAACTAACTATACGATCGGTAATAGGTCGTAAGATTAAATGAACCGCGAAGGCGCGAAGGACGCAAAGGAAGAGAAAGAAGAAGAAGAAGAAGATGCAGTTCTGACTTCGCGCTCTTTGTGTCTTTGTGGTTTAATCATTCCGATGCAACCTGATTTGAGCTAACGCGGATTTTTAAGATGGATATTATCCTTTGACTCCCGTCGCTGTTTCTGTGGGTACAATGTATTTTTGCAATATCAAAAATAGTCCTAAAACTGGTACTATGGAAATAATAGAACCCGCCGCCACTAAACGCCAATCTAAGGAAAATGTCCCGGCTAAATTAGCGACTCCTAGAGGCAAAGTATAATATTCTGGTCTGTCTAAAACTAGCAGCGGCCACAAAAAGTCACTCCAAGAACCGATAAATACGAAAATCCCTAACGTGACTAATGCTGGCTTAATTGCTGGAATCATAATGTGCCACCAAATGCCTAATTCGCTACATCCATCAATGCGGGCGGCTTCTTCTAATTCTTTGGGAACTGCGAGGAATGCTTGGCGCAGTAAAAATATGCCGAATGCTGAGGCTAATCCGGGAAAAATTACGCCTAAATAACTATTTTTTAGTCCTAATTGTACTGTCAATACATATAGGGGAATCATCACGATTTGGAAGGGAATCATGATTGTCGAAATGATGATAATTAATATGGCTTCGCGGCCGCGAAAATTGATCCGGGCTAATGGATAAGCGGCGAGGGCGCAAAACAGGACGTTGATGCTCACTGTCAGGGTGGCGATTAGGGTGCTGTTGAAGAGGTAGCGCCCGAAGGGGTTGGTTTGCCAAACTTTGACGAAGTTTTGCAGGGTTGGCTGTTGCGGCCACAGTTGCGGGGGAAATTGAAAGATGTTTTCGGTTGGAGATTTGAGGGATGTGCTGAGCAGCCACAGCAGGGGGAAAAGCATTAAAAGCCCGATCGCGCTCATCATACCGTACATCCACAGGGTCTGCCACTGGGAGGGAGTGCTGTTTGGGGAATTTGGTTTTTTAGTTTTGAAATTGTTCATTGTTGGGATATGATAATAAGTCCTTGCTTCGCGAGAAGCCTTGTTGTCCATAAGGGATTTTTGGCATGAAACCGTTTATTTACGAAACAATGTACATTCTGCGCCCAGATTTGGGTGAAGAAATGACCGATCAGGCGATCGCGAAATATCAAACTATTTTGCGCGATCAAGGTGCGGAAAATATCGAAACCCAGCACCGTGGGAAGCGTCGTTTGGCTTATGAAATCGGCAAGCACCGCGACGGAGTATACGTTCAAATGAACTATACAGCTCCGGGCGCTGCAATTTTCCCTATGGAACGCGCCATGCGTTTGAGTGAAGAAGTGATTCGCTATTTGACAATCAAGCAAGATGTCCCAGATGCGCCTGAAGCGGAAGCCGAAGAAGTAGCTGCTGAGTAGGTTCAGGAGTTTGTAGTGAAGGAGACGGCAGTGCCCAAAGCGTGTCAACTTAAGGTACAACCAATAGTCCGGCAGGGGTTGAAACCCCTGCCTCAAAGCTAAAGTCCTCTAAAAGAGGACTAATGAGTTGAGATTCTTCTCTTCAGTCCTCTTTGAGAGGACTTTCGCTATTAGACAGGGACTTCAGTCCCTGGCGGACTCGCGGGATGACTAACGGACTTGGCGGGCTGACAGCTTAAGTTGACACTCCTTGGGCAATGCCGTTTCCCTACCCGAAAATAATCATGTAGGGACACGGCACTGCCGCCTCCTAATTTCTTAATCCGAGCTTAAAAATTCCAAGTAATTATTAGTTAACTCTTTGACTGCTAATTCATAAAATTGCTGGCCATGTTCGGGAGTTGCTAAAGCCGGGTTTGAACCCATTCTGCCATCGGGAAATCGGCGACGAAAGTCAGTGGCACCGTAGATTTTGTGCCCGGATGCAACTTCCTCCGAAAGTGGAGCTTGCTTGATCGCTTCTGGATACAGGTACTGAGTTAAGGCGACTTCGCTAGGGGTGGCGTGTCCACCTTCTTGGTTTCCATACAATTCTTTGGCTAGTTTGTATACGGAGCCGCACATAAACCAATTGCCGATTTGACATTGAATTCGATCGCAATTGGGCAGATTCAAATCTGATAAATGGGCGTAAGTCTCGGAAAATGCTGCTTTCATCGTCGCAATATTCCCACCGTGGCCGTTAATAAAGAAATATTTCTCAAATCCCGCTTTTGCCAAAGATGTGATATAATCCCTGATTACCAGTATCATGGTTTGTGGTCGCAGGCTGATGGTGCCAGGAAAACCGGTGTGGTGCAAGGCCATGCCTACATTAATGGTCGGGCCAATTAAGGCATTGGCCGCTTCCCCCACACTGCGGGCGATCGCCTCCGCGGCTATGGCATCCGTCCCGATTAATCCAGTCGGTCCATGTTGTTCCGTAGAGCCGATCGGGATAATTATGCCGCGGGAACTCTCTAGATAGGTTTCTACCTCCGGCCAGGTACTTAAGTGCAGCAACATTATAGGCAGTTTACAGATTTTTTACTTACAAACTCGATCCTAGTCGGCCTACGCTCTATAGGCTCTAGCCAAACTGATTATTTTATAATTAAACTAAGCTCTACATTGCGATCGCCAATTCAAATTTATATTACTTGACCTTAATAATTTAACTACTTAATTACCAAAGCTTTACCTTTTAATAACCTTTTAAAAGTAATATAACAAACATCTCCCTATAGATTGGGTGTTACCTGGTCAATTATCAGCGGGCAATGTTTTATGAAATTAACACCACCCCTTAAAAAAGACCAGGCGTCACAAGCCTGGACGCAGGCAGACAGCGCGGCTCCGGCAACTGCTCTACGGCTTTATTCCTTGCACGAGCAAGTAGCAAAGGTCGAGCGCGCATCTGTTGGATGGACTGGCAGAGGATGTAAAGCGATTGAACAGGCGATCTTATAAGTGCGATCGCAGCGCGAGGAGCGCCTCAGCCACTTAACAAGGCGCCTTCCACCAGCCACAAACAAACATAACTCCAACACTGATATTTATGTCTTCTGCTGAATTAAGCGAAAGTCCTTTAAGGTCTACCGTTGGACAAGCGGGTCGGATCTTGTTACTCGAAGGTGAAGACCTATTGCGGGAAATGCTAGCTTTAGCCCTTCAAGAACAGGGCTATGAGGTGGTAGTTACTAGCGACGGGCGCAACGCTCTCCCTTCTATCCAAGGTGGATCGTCATACCACGGTGATTCATGCTTTAACTTGCTGATTATGGATTCAATTAACGGTTTAGATCTGTGTCGAATGTTACGACATCAAGGAAATCCCGTACCTATTTTGATTATTGGTGCCAGGGGAAGTGCAAATAATTGCGCTTTTTACTTGGAAGCCGGCTCCGATGACTACCTAACCAAACCTTTTGGAATGCGAGAGTTTATCGCTCGCTGTCGAGCACTGATGCGGAGGCAACGCCTCGGTCAGTTGCCACAACCAGTAATGCTGCAATACAAGAACATAACTCTTTATCCTGAAGAATGTCGAGTCCTGGTTCGCGGTGTAGAAGTAAAATTTTCCCCCAAACAATTTCGTTTGTTAGAACTATTTATGAGTTATCCGCGTCGAGTTTGGTCTCGCGATCAGTTGCTGGAAAAAATTTGGGGGCAAGATTTTATCGGAGACAGCAAAACAGTGGATGTTCACATCCGCTGGCTGCGAGAAAAATTGGAAATAGACCCCAGTCAACCGGAATATATCATTACAGTGCGCGGGTTTGGCTATCGATTTGGCTGAATTTTCAAATTAATCAAAGGAGAGGGTGCTATCTTAGCCATTTAATTAACTTAGGGACACAATTTTGTTGTGTCCTTATTTTTGAGCTTGTGTTAGAAAAGATTAAACAACATACCCAGTATTCCTGCTTCCTCACTCGGTTGCTGAAGGTAGTCTAAAGACTTGCTTCATTCTAGTGTGAAACAAATCTGCAAATAACCTCTCGTTAAACTCTGCTTTACCTATGACTATCAAGCGTCGCGAATTCCTACTTTTCTTAGGTGCAAGTGCTGGTAGTATCGCACTCAATTCTTGCCAGCAAAAAGCCTTCACCCCCTTCGTAGATTCGGTGAATGCGACAAATACATCTGCTAATACTCAAGGAGGCATAAACTTTAAACCCCTTAAAGGGCCAATGCCTTTGTCAGGTAGCAGCACCGTAGCACAAACCGGACAATTAATCGAAATTAGTACGTCGTCATCACAACAGCAAATCCAAGCTTACAGTACCTACGAGGTCCCAGACGACCTGCTACTCCCCGAAGATTTTATTTACGATATTATCGCTGCTTGGGGAGACAAAGTAGGCGATTCTCGCTTCGGCTATAACAATGACTATCTCTCCTTTGTTGAAACCAGCAAAGATGAAGGATTTTTGACTGTTAATTTTGAATACATTAGTGCCAAGCCTTGGATTCAAACCTATCAAAAAGTCATTGGTAAATCCCTCCCTTTTGCTGAGATAGAAACTGCACTCAAACCTGCGGGAAAAGATGGAATTAATGCTTTTTCTTTAGCTGACAAAGAGCCAACTAAAAAGATGGTTAAGGAGGTGAGTACAGAAGCTTTAGTTGATTTAGGGATAGGAGTCATATCCATTCGCCGCAATCCAGCGGGCCAATGGGAGCGGACTAATTCTAAAGCCGATCGCCGAATTACTGGTATTTCTGGTTTAACAGACGGACGCTACCTGAAAGCAACAGGCCCGGCTGTAGCTGTGTTCAACAAAAAAGGTCAAGGCTATCAGGACAAATTGGGTGACAAAATTATCGGCACTTTTGCTAACTGTGCGGGCGGTACGACACCCTGGGGAACAGTTTTTAGTGCTGAAGAAAATATCCAAAATTTAGTACCGGAACCTGTATTTGCCGATGGTACATCTTTTGACCCAGGTCAGAAAAAATTCTACATTGATGCCGAAGAAATGGGCGGTTTGGGTAATGTCTTCGGGTTGGCGGGGAACAAATACGGCTGGATGGTGGAATTAGACCCGGCTAATCCGAAGGATTATGGAACTAAGCATACTTGGTTGGGAAGATACCGCCACGAAGCCCTGGGAATTCGAGTTGTAACGGGCAAATCTTTAGCATTTTACTCTGGGTGCGATCGCCGCAGCGGTCATCTCTACAAGTTCGTCAGCAAAAATGCGGTCAAAAACCCCAAAGACAAAGCTAATTCCCAACTATTGACAGAGGGAATGCTTTATGCTGCTAAGTTTAATGCTGACGGTACGGGTAGCTGGATTGCACTCAAGGCTGACACTCCTGTTAATCCAGATTTGCCTAGCATTCATGCAGGGGGAATCATTAATTTACCGAAGCGACCACAAGGCGGTTTTTTTAAAGTTGAAAAAGATGCCGATGTCGTTGCTTTTAAACAGAAGTTTAAGACTTTAGGCGACCTTTATCAAGGCAATGCTCTGGAAAAACAAGGTGCAATTTTAATTGACGCTCATTATGCCGCAAGTGCGGCTGGTGCTACTTGCACTGCTCGCCCTGAAGATACGGAAATTGCTCCTGATGGTTCTCTTTATATTACCTTTACTTCCGGTTCGGGAAGCGATACTGACGGTGGTCCAGATTTGCGAATTTTTCAAGGTAAAGATGGTAAAGCTTACGAATACGGCTGGATTATGCGTTTGATGGAAGATGGTAACGAACCATCTGCAATGAGTTTCCAGTGGAAAATGTTTGCGACTGGTGGTGAACCTGCTGAGGGCGGGTTGGGTTTTGCTAATCCAGATAATTTGATGATTGACAAGAGTGGTAATATCTGGATGGTGAATGATATGTCTTCTGATAAACTTAATTCTGCTGTTCCTGCGGGTCGAGTTGGTAAGGATGGAAAGCCGATTAGTCAATCTAATTTGCGCGGTTTGTACGGCAATAATGCGATTTGGTTTTTGCCTGCTTCTGGCCCGAATGCGGGGGAGGCTTTCTTGTTTGGAATTGGGCCAATGGAGTGCGAAACTACGGGGCCGTTTTTTACTGAAGATGAAAAGACTTTATTTCTTTCTATTCAGCATCCGGGAGAGATGAATGGAAGTCGCCTAGATCTGGCTTTTGAGAGCCGTGAGTTGGCGATGAAAACTACTGATGGTCAGGAGTTTATGCAAACTCGTAAAGTGCCTATTGGTTCTAATTGGCCTGGGAATAAACCTAATGATCCGCCTAAACCTGCGGTGGTGGCGATTCGTCGCGTGGATTTGCGATCGGTCACCTAAGATTACGCTTCAGGCTCAGGAGTGTCAAATATTTCCAAAAATGATGCTGGGGTAGGCATCCAGTCTGCCCTTTACAGGCTTTGGTGAATCAGTCTATTAGTAAAATGTGGCACAATACCATCACCTTTTTTTGGCTTTGTCAGGTGCTGCGAACTAAAAAAGAAGTGCAACAGAGCAAAAATGAAACTGACGCATCAGAGACAAGAGAGTTGAAGGGTTAACCAATCTATTTGCTCAAAAGATTGTGACTTTTGGCGAATTTTTTTTCTGAGATAGCAGGTTTTTATCGCAAAAATTAGCCAATTGGCTTAGGGAATTTAAGACATATTGCTAATGCCTTCTAGCGACTAAATAAGTTATGTTCCGTTTACAGTCTGTAACATATTCCACAGATAGACGGGGAATAAAGCGGGTGAATCTCAGTTTGGCAAATATATTGGTAGGGGCGAAGCATGACCGCTGTAAATCTCTGGCGTGAGCTAATAAATTTTCTGCGGTCATGCGAGAGCCTATGCAAAATCGGGATGCTCTCAATAAAGCTCGCCATAGCTGGGATTTTAAATATCGCCCAATCTAGAATCTGTTTGCTGGTATAATTAGTTCTGAACTTGTTCGGGTGCAGCTCATCGAAATGATATAATACCTCATCGCCAACAAGTCTTTCTAAGCATGATTACACGATCGAGCGTCAAAGTTGCAGACCCAACTCAATCTGCGGGCAAATTAGCGATTATAAAAAATGCTCGCTCCCTCCCCTTGCGAACAGTCCTGGTAGTTCCCTTTGTCTTGCAAATCTTCGCTGCGGTGGGAGTTGTAGGCTATCTGTCGTTTCGCAACGGACAACAAGCGGTTAATGAAGTTGCTTCTCAGTTGCGACAAGAAATTAGCGATCGCATCTCGGAGCGCGTTCAAGCATACATGACCTTTCCCCATCAACTCAATCAATTTAAAGCTAATGCTTTTGAATTGGGGGACCTGAATTTGCAAGATACTGCCAGAATCCAGCGTCACTTTTGGAAGCAACTGCAAACTTTTGAAACAGTAAGCGTTACATATGTTGCTACTCCAGCGGGAGATTTTATTGGGGTGAGGCGTAAAAATGAGGGTGATTTTTTACTGCAAGAAAGAAGCGAACTGACAGAAGGCAACATGAATTATTATGCTGTCAATAAGGAAGGTGAACGTACTGATTTAGTTAAAGTTAAACCGAAATATGACCCGCGAGTCCGTCCCTGGTACACCGCAGCAACGGAAGCAAAAAAGGCAACTTGGAGTAAAATTTACGCGGATTTTACTAGCAAAGGATTGGGTATTACAGCAACCCAGCCATTATACGACGCATCGGGAGAGTTGCAGGCAGTCTTAGGAACAGACTTACTTTTTTCGCGAGTGAATGAGTTTCTTGCTAAGTTAAAAATTGGCAAATCAGGACAGACATTTATTGTCGAGCGTTCCGGGGCTTTAATCACTACATCGACTACGGCTCCCGTATATTTAATTAAGGGTGAAGAAACGGAAAGAATTCCGGCGGTCAATAGCGAAAATGTTGTAATTAGTCTGACCACTAAATACTTGCAAGATCACTTTGGAGATCTAAATAATATTCAGCAGAGCCAACAGCTTAACTTTCAAATTAAAGGCTATCAACAATTTCTGCAAGTTACTCCTTTAAAGGACGGCAATGGTTTGGATTGGTTGATTGTGGTAATTATTCCAGAATCTGACTTCTTGGAACAAATTAATGCCAACACTAGGACGACTATTTTGCTGTGCATTGCCGCTTTTACAGTAGCCATAATTATCGGCATACTCACGGCAAGATGGGTGACTAAGCCAATTTTATATTTGAATGAAACCGCCAAAAATATTACTAAAGGTCAGTGGGGAAAAATTGTAGAAATTAACCGTAATGATGAGGTAGGTGAACTGGCTCATTCCTTTAAGAGTATGGCGGAACAACTGCAACTCTCCTTCGCGGAAATGCAAGCTTTGAATGAAGAATTATCTGAGAGTAAAAGCCAACTTAACCAAATTTTAGAAGCCGTTCCAGTGGGGATATTTGTAGCTGAATCTAGCGGTCAACCTTACTACATTAATTCTCGCGCCAAATCATTGCTGGGAAAAGGTATAGTTGCGGATCTTAATCCTGATGAAATTAGAGAGGAATATCAAATTTATCTGGCTGGTAGTAATGAAATTTACCCTCCAGAGAAAGATCCAATAATTTGTGCTTTTAATGGCTCAAGTGTCAATGTTGATGACTTAGAAATTCACAAAGGCGATCGGGTGATTCCCCTTGAAGCTTGGGGAACGCCAATTTATGATGAAAAAGGAAAAGTCAGTTATGCGATCGCAGCTTTCGCCGATATCACCCAACGCAAAGAAAGTGAGAACTTGGTAGCGGAATATAACCACACCCTCGAAATTCAAGTCGCCCAAAGAACTCAAGAACTTTCGGAAGCTTTGAACTATCTGCAAGCGACTCAAAACGAACTAATTCAATCGGAAAAAATGGCTGCGTTAGGACAATTAGTAGCCGGAGTAGCCCACGAACTAAACACTCCTTTGGGTGCGATTCGATCGAGTGCTGGAAATATGACTAAATTTTTGGGACAAACTCTTTCTAACTTACCCTCGCTGTTTCAGTCACTTTCCACCGCCGAAGCTGAAATGTTCTTCCTTTTGCTCAACAAATCTCTGCAAAAAGATATGAGTTTAACAGCCAAAGAAGAAAGGAAGTTAAAGCGGTCTTTAATTAGCGAACTGGAAGACCAAGATATTGATGATGCTGATGATATCGCTGATACCTTGGTCGATATGGGAATTTACGAAGCCGAGGAATTTTTGAGTTTGCTACAAAATAGCGATCGGCATAGCATCTTGGAAATGGCTTACAAACTCTCAGAAATTCAGCGGGGAACTCAAACAATAAATACCGCAACAGATAGAGCATCAAAAGTCGTATTTGCACTGAAAAATTATGCCCGTTACGACTCGTCGGAAGCCATGATTCAATCGGATATAGTCGATGGCATAGAAACGGTACTAACCCTGTATCAAAATAACATCAAACACGGCGTAGAAGTATTACGAAATTTCCAAAAAATAGAACCAATCCTCTGCTACGCAGACCAACTCAATCAGGTGTGGACAAATCTGATTCATAATGCCCTGCAAGCAATGAATAATAAAGGGACATTGACGATCGATATCCTTCAGGATGGTAATTATGTCAAAGTTGCAGTCACCGATAGTGGCCAGGGAATTCCGGCCGAAGTTATCCCCAGAATATTCGAGCCATTTTTTACTACTAAGCCCCCCGGAGAAGGTAGTGGTCTGGGGCTGGATATTGTCAAAAAAATTATTGAAAAACATCATGGTAAAATAGAGGTGGAATCGGTTCCCGGTAAAACCACTTTTACGGTTTTCCTATCGGCGAATCTTGCCTAAAATTTCCTGAAAACTGGCTGACTATCGAGTAACTATAAAAAACTCCCAGCTTTGGCTAGCTTCGGTTGTTTTTCTATTCAAAATCCATCGTAATTATAGTTGATTCAAAGCCGGAAAAATTCCTAGTATGATACCAAATACTGTGGGGATAATGACATTTTGAATTACTAAAACCCTTGATTTGATTGCATATTCCATCTTCCATATTCCTTCTGGTATAATCCTAATCAACAGGCCAAAAATGTCTAAGCCAATCATCCTGTGCGTTGACGACGAAAAAGTGGTATTGAAAAGTCTCAAAACCCAATTAAAATCAGCATTTGGCAGTAACTATTCCTATGAAATGGCCGAGAGTCCTGCGGATGCTTTAGATTTAATCGATGAATTCAACGATGACGAAACAATGATTATTTTAATTGTTTCTGATTGGTTGATGCCAGGAATGAAGGGAGACGAGTTTTTAGTTCGAGTTCATCAAAAATTTCCCAATATTGTTAAAATCATGCTGACTGGTCAAGCGGATGAAGATGCAGTCCAGAGGGCGTTCGATCAAGCAAACCTCCATCGCTGTTTGCACAAACCTTGGTCAGAAGAAGAGTTGATCGAAACCATTAAAACGGCTTTATCACTATGACCAAACAAGTTATTATTTGTGTGGATGATGAAAAAACAGTTTTGAAAAGTCTCAAAACTGAATTAAAAGATGCTTTAGGTAATACTTATCGAATTGAAATTGCCGAAGGAGGTGAAGATGCCCTAGAATTAATTGCTGAATTGATGGAGGACGAGTATGAAATTCCCTTAATTATCTCCGACTACGTGATGCCAGACATGAAAGGAGATGAACTGTTGAGGCGAGTCCACCAATTATCTCCTAAAACTCTCAAGGTGATGCTAACAGGTCAGGCGACTATTGAGGCGGTAGGAAATGCTATCAAAAATGCTAAACTTTATCGTTATATAGGCAAACCTTGGCAAACTGAAGATTTGAAATTGACGGTAACAGAAGCGGTCCACAGTTACAGTCAAGATAAAAAACTAGCTGCACAAAATGCGGAACTTAGGAAAATAAATCAGGAGTTGGAATTTGCCCTAGAACAGCAATCAAAATTAACGGAAGCTGCTAAACGCTTTGTACCTAATGAATTTGTCTCGCTGCTAAGCCGTGACACGTTGAGCGATGTTAAACTGGGGGACAGCGTAGAAAAAGAAATGTCCATATTATTTTCTGATATTAGGGATTTTACTGCTCTGTCGGAGGGAATGACACCCCAAGAAAATTTTAAATTTATTAATGCTTATTTAAGTCGCATGGAACCGGGAATTATTGAAAATCACGGTTTTATTGATAAATATATTGGGGATGCAATTATGGCTTTATTTGGTCACAGTGCCCTTGATGCAGTCCAAGCCGGAATTTCTATGTTGTACAGTCTAGATGATTATAATCTATATCGGGTTAATGCTGGTTATGTGCCGATTAAAATTGGGATTGGTATCAATACAGGTTCATTGATGTTAGGAACCGTTGGGGCAACTAATCGGATGGATAGTACGGTGATTGGGGATGCGGTGAATTTAGCGGCGCGGGTGGAAAGCCTGACAAAAAGCTATGGAGTATCAATGTTAATTACTCAAAATACTTTTTCCAAGTTAACCAATTTTCCACGGGATTGTATCCGCAATATCGGTCATGTTCGAGTCAAAGGAAAATCTAATTTGGTGACAATTTATGAAGTATTTGAAGCGGATAAACCTGAAGTAAAGGAAGGCAAGGCAAGGACTTTATCTATATTTCGAGAAGCTTTATATAACTACAGTGCGAGTAAACATAAAGAAGCTGCACAACTTTTTGGTGAGTGTGTGGAACAAAATCCGCTGGATCAGGTTGCACAAAATTATCTGGAACGTTGTCAGGAAATGCAGGCAATATTACCCCAAAATCGAGGGGAGTTTATTTAAATGCTAACTACTTGTAAATATTAAAGCATAAAATAAAGGATATACATTTTAATTTTTATCCCAATATCAATGGTCAATAAGTCCAAGTTTGTAGAACTTTTCCGGCTAATTTCTTCCCAAACCAAGGCGTATTGACCGATCGCGACTTCAAACTTTGCCCATCAACAGTCCAACTCTTTTGCGGGTCGAATAAAATCAGCTCAGCAGCGACTCCTGGTGCAGCCGTAGGAGGGGTTTGTCCGAGACAAACGGCGGGGCGGGTACTCAAAAATCGCCACAGTTCTAGAGCCGAAAAATCGCCGGTTTCTACCAAATTTTGCCATAGTAAAGGTAAAGCTAATTCCAAACCGATCGCCCCTGGTGGAGCATCAGCAAAAGCCACGGTTTTCTCCTCATAAGTATAGGGAGTGTGGTCGATCGCGATCGCATCAATCACCCCATCTTGGAGGCCTTGAAGCAGCGCCAACTGGTCAGCCTGATTACCCAAAGGCGGATCTAAACGCAAATTTGGGTCATAAGCAAAAGAAACAGTGGTATTTCCTGAAATTGCCCCCACATTTAACAACAAGTGCATCCAAGTCACACTCGCAGTCACCGGCAAACCCCGCGCCTTCGCATCTCGAATTAGTTCCACACTGCGAGCACAAGAAACCCGCATGATGTGCACGGGAGTCGGCACAGTAGCGACTAATTCCAGGATGGCAGCCAAAGCGGAAGTTTCCGCAGCCACCGGCATTCCCGGTAAACCCAAGCGAAGGGAAACCGCACCATCCCTAGCGACTCCATTTCCTGCCAAAGTGCGATCCATCGGCCACAAAGCCACCGACTTACCCAAAGGCTGTATATATTCCAACAAACGCATTGCCAGAGCTGGATTAGCCAGGGGTAAACCATCGGCAAACCCCACAATCGCGCTGGATGCCAACTCCCCCAACTCAGCCATATGTTGGCCTGCCACACCCGTAGTGAGAGCGCCCCAGAAATATAAGCGGGGAAGGGAAGGGGCAAAATTGCGGATATTTTGCTCTAACAAAGCTAAACCGGCCAAATTGTCAAGAGGTGGAGATGTATCGGGCAAAATCGCCACCCGCGTAAAACCACCAGCAGCAGCAGCCTGCATCAAAGATTGCAGGGTTTCTCGATCCTCAAAACCAGGCTCTCCGCTGTGACTGTAAATATCAGTCAGTCCCGGCCCCAAAATCAGTCCCCGA
The DNA here is from genome assembly GCF_041354475.1 of Microcoleus sp. NCBI lineage: Bacteria > Bacillati > Cyanobacteriota > Cyanophyceae > Oscillatoriales > Microcoleaceae > Microcoleus > Microcoleus sp. The sequence goes on along the minus strand of NZ_JBGJZU010000007.1, from coordinate 56,361 downwards.
CAATCTCGCACTTCTGTGTCAGCGGGGAATTGGGCAATTTTTGGCTCAACTGCTTTGATATCGCCTTCAGCAATCAGAACATCAGCAAGGCGATCGCCCTCTGAAACTGGATCTAGCACCCGTACATTTTGCAGCAGTTCAGAAGTCATTGGGAATTGGGAATTGGGAATGGGGAATTGGGAATGGGGAATTGGGAATTGGGAATACAGTCAACGGTTAACAGTCAACTGTCAACCGTCAACTGTCAACCGTCAACTGTCAACTGTCAACCGTCAACCGTCAACTGTCAACTAAACTTTTGTCCCACACTCAGGACAAAACTTATTGGTCGAAACATTCTTGGCCCCACAACTGGGACAATAAATTAACTCTGCCGATTCCAAGCTGCTGCGTTCGGGTAAACCAACCATTTGAGCGTTGCTCTTACCGGGAACAACCATCGGATAACAGTTTTCGTCCCTCGTCACCTTCACGTCCACAAGTACCGGACCTTCATGGGCCAGCATTTCGGCGATCGCCCCCTTCAGTTCCCCCGGCTTTGAAACCAGTATCCCCTTAACGCCATAAGCTTGAGCCAACATCACAAAATCCGGCATCCCCACAGTCATGTTCGACGACGAATAGCGCTCCCCATAGAAAGCCTGCTGCCACTGTCGCACCATACCTTGCCAGCCATTATTCACAATTACTAGCTTGACATTAATGCCGTATTGTGCTAAAGTTCCCAACTCTTGAATATTCATTTGGACGCTAGCATCGCCAGCAATGCAAATTACTTGCTCCTGGGGCAGTGCCATTTTCGCACCCATTGCCGCCGGCAGCCCGTAACCCATAGTTCCCAAGCCAGCACTAGAAATCCAGCGACGAGGCCCGTTGTTGAGGAATTGAGCCGACCACATTTGATGTTGACCCACATCGGTGGTGTAGTAAGCATCCGGCGCTTGAGTTCCCAACTCGGAAATCACCTCTTGGGGAGACAAAATTTCTGGGTAATGAGGTACGACTAAGGGGTAATCGCGTTTCCAGCCGTCGATCCTTTCGAGCCATGCCCGTGTTTGTCCCGGATTTCCCGAAACTCCTGTTTCACGACAGCGACGCAGCATATCGATCAAAACTTGGCGGACATCTCCGACAATCGGAACTTCTGGTCCGCGATTTTTACCTACCTCAGCGGGGTCGATGTCGATGTGAATCACCTTGGCGCGGGCGGCAAACTCGTCTAATTTGCCTGTGACGCGATCGTCAAATCGGGCTCCGACAGCAATCAACAAATCGCACTCGGTGACGGCAAAGTTAGCGTAAGCCGTGCCGTGCATCCCCAGCATTTTCACCGACAAAGGATGATTTTCATCAAAAGCACCTTTGCCCATCAGGGTTGTGGTTACTGGGATTTGGAACAGTTCCGCTAGTTCTTTAATTTCATCATGGGCTCCCGCGGCGATCGCGCCGCCACCGACATAGATCAAAGGACGTTGGGATTCGTTGAGCAAATGAATTGCTTGATTAATTTGCCGGGGATTTCCCTTCACTGTCGGCCGATAACCAGGAATCCTGACTGCTCCAGGCTCGACGGGCAGATAGTCAAATTCCTCCAAACCCACATCCTTGGGTACGTCCACCAACACTGGCCCTGGACGCCCCGTACTGGCGATGTGGAAAGCCTCGGCGACTATTTTCGCCATATCTCTGGGGTCGCGTACTACATAGGAATGCTTGACAATGGGCAGTGTAATGCCATAGATATCGGTTTCCTGAAAAGCATCGGTGCCGATCGCCGGCCGAGCCACCTGACCGGTAATAATTACCATCGGGATCGAATCCATGTGAGCCGTCGCAATCCCCGTCACCAAGTTAGTTGCACCCGGCCCGGAAGTGGCGAAACAGACCCCTACTTGTCCGGTAGCGCGGGCATACCCATCAGCGGCATGAGCAGCACCTTGCTCGTGGCGCACCAGAATATGTTGGATGCCGCCCTCGGCTTCAGCGCGGTATAGTTCGTCGTAAATCGGCAGAATTGCGCCGCCGGGATAACCAAAAATATGCTTGACACCGTGTCGTCTCAAGCTGTCAATCAGAGCAAATGCACCAGTTGCACGCTTTACCGCTACTTTAGTTTTTAGTTGCACAGATTTTTTTTCCTCAAAGTAATTATAATTTACGATTAAGGCTTTCATTTTACTTCTTTCTCAATATGGAAGCTTTAAAAGTTGGAGTGTTGATATTTTTCTCAACACTTGAGAATAAGACATCGGCTTGGGGCATAGAAGTTTTAGAATCCGAGAGGGAGACAGGGGAGATTCCGATCGCGGGAGAACCCCAGAGGGCTGAGCTGGAAATACGCTACCGTCATTCGATTTTAGATTTTAGATTTTAGATTTTGGATTAACCCCACGGATAAATTCGGGGGCGTGAGGATTTGAGATTTGAGATTTTGGATTGATTCCACGGATAAATCCGGGGGCCCGTACCACAATAAATTCTTGGTCACACATCTAACCCGCATTCCGTATCCTCAACAGTCACATCGACAGTTATAGCTGCTCAATCTTTCTTCGTAACTCCCTGAGATCGAGATGTCGATTGATGTCCAATTTATTGGCAGCCCAATAAAAAAATCTTTCTAGAGAGATATATTGAGATTCTTGCTTTTGCATTTCTTTTTGAATATCTTTCCCGTGAAACCAGATTACATAATGTTTCTGCGACCAAAATTCTGATCGACTAAATTGCTGGTGATAATTAGCTAGGCTTGCTTCAAATCCATCTAGTGTAACTGTTTCGACAGCTTGTCTAAATTGGTTAATTAGTTCTCTAGCTTCAGTTCGACAATCTAGTAGCGCTAAAGACGAGGGAAGCTGACCGCTACCACCAGTCCAAGTTGTCTTGAGCTGCGTTCTCGTTGGACTTGAGAACAACAGCTCGCCTAAAGCCCAGCGTACAGCTTGGTAGTCTTGCAAGCTCTTTGCAGCATTTTCCATCCATTGTGCAATCCTATCGATACCTGGAGAGTCTTTATGTGCCCATTTTGAAATGGGATTTTCCTGCTTCTCGATATATTTTTCTCGCCAATAATCATGAATCAAGTCAGGATCTAGGAAATAGTTCTCAATGCAAGCTCGATGCGTTAACCAAACGGATTGACTGCCTAATTGAATCAGTCGTACCTCTTCTGAAGGCTTGGCATCGAAGTCTCGATCTCGGAAAACGAGATATTTTTGACTGCCAATTTTTTGACCGGAAAAATAACCCTGTGCAAATGAAGAAAAGTTAAATTTACTGCCACAGGGGACAATTGTAGGCCGCTCTGCTGGTAGTGTTTCTAAAACCCGCCCCAGCAGTTGATTATCCAAACTTGTTTGCTTTCCTTCGCAGAAAATAATTTTGCTACTGACAACACTCACAATTACACCTCTAGCCTGATAATGTGTGCTTCAGGCACTAATTGCTCCACATAATCAGAGTGGGTTGTAATTATAAACTGATTATTATTGCCTAGCTTAGTCAAGGATCTAAGGAATGCCTGTTGCATTGGTGGGTGGAGGTGCAATTCAATTTCATCAATCAAGATGAGTGAATTATGAATGTTCCAATTGGCAAAATCCATGAGGATGGGAAAGACAGCTCGTTCGCCTCCAGACATCTCAGAAATTTCATACTGATTTCTGCCGTCGTAAAGATAAAACCAAGGTTCGCTCAGGATATCATCTATATTCTCGCGCGGGACGGGGCCTAGAAAGCTGCGTTGGGGAAAAACTCCTTTGTAACCTCGTTCAATTTCAGCATACAAGTCTTTTTGTCCCGGTCGCAGTTGCTGAATTCTACCTGTTTCGACATCTTGATGAAACTGCCGCCATTTTGATAGCCGATCGCGCAAAATATCCTCAGTAATTTCTTGTTGCTTTTCGGGATCTTCTGTTGTTAGGCTAGTTGCAGTTCTTTGCTCGGTGTACCAAAGAACGCTGCCAACTCGCTGAAACGCCTGAAAGCCTTCAGAACGAAGCAGTCGTTTAGCGTATTCTCGTCCTTTAAATTGAAATAATTCAGGAGCACTATCCGCTACGACTAGCTCAGATGGCGATCGCCATCTGAGTTTCACACTATGTTTTTGTGCCGGAGGAACTTTTAAATTGTGTCCCATCCCTTGTAATTTTTGGTAAAAGTCTGCAACTGCTTGAAGTTCTTGGGAGGAAAACTGTACCTGTAAAGTGACTTCTGGTGGAAATTTTCCCCAGTTGTTTCCTAGCAATTCATAGTTAAATCCTGCCCATTCTAAGTCAGAAAATTTTTGTAATCGTCCGGTAGCCGTACCTAATGTTGCTGCGATCGCTTGTAAAAGACTTGTTTTGCCAGAGCCGTTCATGCCAATTAGAACAGTCAGATTTCGTGCCAACCCAGTGTCTGGATCGGTGAAATTAAATGGCGGGGGAGTCAGAAATTTCTTGAAATACTTTAGCTCAACAGATTGAACTTTCATTTGGGAAGTCTCTAAACATCGTTGACTGATGACTAATAACTGATGACTGATGACTGTTGACTAAATTCAAACAACATCCTGTAAAACATGGCGGGTATGTCGCCAAGCTACAAGCCCCATGACTGGGACTAAACAGCCCAAACTCAGTAACACAATCCGCAAACCTAGATCATCAGAGCCCACAGCTTTACCGACAGCATCTGTCAGCGGGCCGGTAATCGCTAAAGGCAGACTGAGGGCAATATTAATTGCATTGTTCTCAAATCCAAAGACTTTTCCTCGCATCGATTCTGGAGTTTGCTCTTGAATTAAGGCTTGCATCGGGCCGTTAATCAGGGAAGCGCCGAAACCGAACAAAGCGCTTAAACTAAATCCCAACCACAACTGTCTGGTAAAGGCAAACATTGCCAACACAAAACCCATCATTAAGAAACCAATTAACGGTAAAGGTTTGTTGTACACGCGATCGCCCCAATGTCCCAAAAAGGCCGCGCCAAATACCATACCCACACCCGCAGCAGCGAGCAAAAAGCCAAATTGAGTTTCTTTGAGACCTATTTTACCCGAAAGGGCGATCGCCAGCACCTGAAGCGCAGCAAACACCGAATACAAAATCGTCAACTGTACCATCGCATTGCTAACCAGGCGATTGTGCTTCAAATAGCGCAAACCTTCCTTGAAATCTTGCCAAGGATGGATGTTTTTTACACTGCTGCTAGCATGAGTTTCTTTGATCCGCATGGCATAAATCAAACCGGCCGATATTACATACAACCCGGCCAGCAAAAACTCTCTAGAACCTCCTCCGTAGCTGTGTTTGATCCAAGTAAACAGCGGTTCGCCGATCGTCATACCGACAATGATGCCACCCATCGTGGACGAGGCGAATAGGGCGTTCGCGGACATCAGTCCCTCTCGCCCCACCGCCAGCGGAATGGCTGCTGCTTCTGCGGGAGCAAAAAATTGGGTGACGGTAGAAACCAAAAATGTAATCACCAGCAAGACAACAAAGGCTTTGGGCAAAAACGGCATCGCGGCAATTAATAGGGATCGAATCACGTTGCAGCCCATCAGCATTTGCTTCTTGGGAAAGCGGTCTACGGCGATACCTGCTACTGAACCAAAGACGATCGCAGGCACCGTGTAAGCAATCATCACCGCTGACAGCATGGAATTTTCAAAATTCTGCCCTGGTGTGTAATCACCAGTTTTCAGGAGGATAATCAGCAATACATAAAAAATCTTATCTGCCACTTGGGCCAAAAGTTGGCCAGTCCACAGGGCGAGGAAGGCGCGGTTTCTGAATAGGGCATTGAGGCCATTGCGGTCAGGGGGAGGACTAGCTGGGTGCATAGGAATAGTTTAACTGACCGCCTTTGGTAATTATAGTTTTCAGCAATACGTGCAAATTTGACATAGCAATATGGAGGCTGGGAAAACTCCTGTCTCCTGGGTTATTTTTCTGTTTTAACAGATCGCCGTCGAAAGGCTACGGTCTTTTCACTCTAATGCGATCGGCTCAACCTAACCCAGCCTTGAGTAAAATCAAGGAATTTTGTCAAAGATTGGTCTACATTTCAATGGCGTTGGAACATACGGTAGTATATTTTACAAAATGCTAGACCTTGGCAATGATATCAAAAGGTGTCACCCCAATTAAGTAATATAACGAAGGAAGTAAGTGTCAGGAGTGAAAAACTTGAAAAAAGTTGAAGCTATTATTCGTCCCTTTAAACTTGACGAAGTAAAAATCGCCCTTGTCAATGCCGGCATTGTAGGGATGACTGTTTCTGAAGTTAGAGGTTTTGGTCGCCAGAAGGGTATGACTGAACGCTATCGCGGTTCTGAGTACACGGTTGAGTTTTTGCAAAAACTCAAGGTCGAGGTCGTTGTTGAAAACGATCAGGTTGACATGGTGGTTGATAAAATCATCGCTGCTTCTCGCACTGGCGAGATTGGCGACGGCAAGATTTTTGTCTCTCCTGTAGAGCAAATTATCCGTATTCGCACTGGTGAAAAAAACCTAGAGGCAATCTAGGAAATTCGGGAATGGGGAATGGGGAATCGGGAATCGGAATTTGTAGCCGTCTCTCGCCCTCTCCCTATCTCCCTATCTCCCTATTCTTTTACTTCACAATTGTCTTCATTTGTGGTATCAGAGACTGGAATGCTTTGCCACGGTGAGAGTACAATCGCTTGGTATCAGGTGTCATTTCTGCAAACGTCTGTTGCTGTGCGGGCACGTAGAAAATGGGATCGTATCCGAAACCTCCGGTACCGCGAGGACTTTGCAGAATTTCACCGCGACAAATTCCTTCTACTTGCAGGGCAATTGTACCGTCGGGACGGGCGATCGCGATCGCACCAACAAATTGGGCTTGTCTGTTCTGTTGGCTTCCTAATTCTTTGAGGAGTCGCTCAATCCTGTCAGCATCCGTTTTTCCGTAGCGCGCCGAATAAATTCCGGGTTGGCCATCCAGTGCATCTACCATTAAACCGGAATCATCTGCGATCGACCATTCTCCAGTTGCTTTGGCGATTTCCGCAGCTTTCAAACAAGCATTAGCGATAAATGTATCGCCAGTTTCTTCTACTTCCAACTCTTCCGGTTTCAGTTGTAACTCCCACCCTAAATCCTGAAGATAAGTTTGCATTTCTTTGAGTTTGCCGGGATTGCTGGTAGCGACAACTAGCAATTTACGATTAGTCATTATTTCAATTAAAACTTACGCATTAATATTAACAAAAATCTTGCGCCAATGGTGGCAGCGTCAGTTAATCTTTTTATTAACCGCAGAGGACACAGAGGGCACAGAGAAGAAGCAGGGAGAAACAAGTAAATAAATCTGGTTTTAGTGCTTTTTTTATATTACGGTGGAGCATTAACAATTAACAGTTGACAAGGAACAGCAAAAACCTAGGGCTGATTGGGCTGTCCCTTGTCAATTATCAACTGTTTAACCTTTCTGCGCCCAATCTTTCGCCCAATTCAAGTTTTGCATTACTTCTTTCAAAGTCGCAGCTTCTGAATATAACCGCAAAACTGGTTCAGTACCGCTAAATCGAATTAATAGCCAACTTCCGTCAGCTAAACGGAATTTATATCCGTCAACTTTGTTGCAATCTACAACTGCTTTATCGGCGATTTTTGTTAAAGGTTGATTTTCCAACAGCGACAGCAAACGCGAACGTTCGTCCATATTTGCTAAGTGCAAGTCGATTCTGTCGTAAGCTGAAGTAAAGCCTGTTTCTTTTTGCAATCTGGCATAGATTTGGCTTAAATCTTCGCCGGATTTGACAACGGCTTCTAACAAATACAGCGCCGACAACAAAGCATCTCTTTCTGGGATGTGGGTACCGTAGCCGATTCCTCCCGATTCTTCCCCGCCGACTAGGACTTGAGTGGTCAACATTCGATCGGCTATATACTTGTAACCGATCGGCGTTTCAAATAAGGGCAAGTCGTACAATTTAGCAATTTTGGGGATAATGTCAGAACCGCTGACTGTTTTAATCACTTCCCCAGTAAACCCGCGCCGTTTGGCTAAATGTTCGATTAATATGGGAACTAGGATTTGTGAACTGAGGAAATTGCCGCTAGAGTCAACAGCAGCAATCCGATCGCTATCTCCGTCAAACACAAACCCGATCGACAAACCAGAGCTTTGGCGTTGGTGAGTTCGCATCACCCGAAACAACTGCGAAAGATAGCGCGGCAAAGGTTCCGGTGCTCCGCCTCCAAATAGCGGATCGCGATCGCTATTGACTTCGTGCACTGTTTCTTCTAAAATCTGTGCCAATCCTCCGGCGGCCGCACCGTGCATGGCATCTACAAATACGGTAATTTTGTTAGAGGCGATCGCCTGTTTAATCCCATCAATATCGACCATTTCCCGCAAGGTTTTGCAGTAAGCAGGCCAAGGATTGAAACTCTCCAATTTGCCCGGAGTTGCGGAAATTGGGGCGGGATTTCCTAACTTTGCTTCTATCTGTTGAGTAACTTCCGGCGAAACTGAACCTCCAAAGCCGCCCTTGACTTTTAACCCTAAATATGCGCCGGGATTATGGCTGGCAGTTAGGACGATCGCGCCCAAAGCATTTAATTGTTGCGCAGCCAAACTAAAAGCCGGAGTGGGAGCGTAAGTATCGCTCAGCAGCACGTCAAATCCGGCGTTCTGGACTGCAACAGCCGCTGTTTTGGCAAAATCTTCCGCCAAAAATCGGCGATCGTGACCGACGATTACGGTACCGCTGCTGGCATCATTGCCGCCGGTTTGTGCGAGAACTTGTGCTGCTAGCGGCGCTACTAACGCTACGCGATCGAATGTAAAATCGTCAGCAATAATGCCGCGCCAGCCATCTGTACCGAATTTAATAGGATTCATTAGTCAAAAGCCATGAGTCACCAATCTATTTTATTAGCTCAACAGGCGATCGTCATCTAATTTGAGATTTGAGATTATGGAATTGTTCCTCAAGCCTCTACTCTCACTACTGACTAATGACTACTGACTAATGACTACTGACTAATGACTACTGACTAATGACTACTGACTATTGACTAAAAGAATGCCGGTTGATGGCGAATCAAATTCAGGAATTCTTCGCGAGTTTTCTGTTCGTCTTGGAATATGCCCAACATCGCACTGGTAACTGTCCAAGCACCGGGTTTTTGTACTCCGCGCATAGTCATACACATATGACTAGCTTCCATCACCACAGCTACTCCCCTGGGTTCCAATATGGTCTGAACCGCTTCGGCAACTTGGCGAGTCAAACGTTCCTGTACCTGTAACCGTCGGCTGTACATCTCGACAATGCGGGCTAATTTGCTCAACCCTACTACTTTTTGGTTGGGGATGTAAGCGACATGAATTCGTCCCATAAACGGTAGCATATGGTGTTCGCACATACTGAAGACGCTGATGTCTCGCACTAACACCATCTCATTGTGACCTTCGTCAAAAATAGCGCCGTTGAGCAGTTCTTCTAGGGATTGACTGTAGCCACTGGTGAGAAACCGCATAGCTTCTGCTACCCGCTTCGGGGTTTTGAGCAATCCTTCCCGTTCGGGGTTTTCTCCGATTCCTAGCAGCATCGTCCGCACTGCTTCCATCATTTCCTCCTGACCTACTTCTGAAGGTACCGGCACCTGGGATTCTAGACCGTTCGAGGAGTTGCGATCAGGTCTAGTGGGGATGCGGGGCAAATTGTTGTCTGGGGTTTCTGAAAGTATTGTGGAACCGTTGTTCGATGCAATTGTCATAAAAAATTGGTGTCAGGGTAGATGGATTTTTGATTTGGGATTTGCGATTGGAGAATATAGCTAGAGATTCAAAGATTGTTGAATTCCTGGAAAACTCAGCAGTCTCAAATCTCCTGTTCACAAAACTCCAGCGTTGGACATGAGGGTGATTTCTTCAATTACGGCGCCATCGGGTAACTGTACTGCGTGCAGTATAGATTCGGCGACGATTTCTGGAGTTAACATGGCTGTGCGATCGAAGTCGGCTTGGACTGTTTCCGTGTCCCACATGGGAGTGTTGACAGAACCTGGACAGATTGTTGTTACACGAATTCCGCCAGCCCGTTCTTCTGTCGCTACAGCCTTAGACAAAGCCATGAGACCGAATTTGCTGACGCAATATAGTCCCCAATTCGGAAAGACTTGGCTGCCGGCGATGGAGGAAACGTTGATGATGATTCCTGATTTTCGATCGCGCATGGACGGCAAAATTCCTTGAATGCACTGCCAGACGCTAGTCAAATTCAGGTCTAAAACTCTCTGCCAGTCGGCTAGAGGCGTTTCTGTCAATGGACCTGTATAGCCCATGCCAGCACTGTTGACCAGGATATCTACTGGTCCAAATTGAGCTGCAATCGCACTGATGCTACTTTGCACTTGGTCAATTTTTGACAAGTCTAAGGGATAAGCTTCTGCTTTCACTCCGACTTCTCTGGCTGCGGCGGCAACGGCTTCTAAGTTTTCTGACCCTCGACTAACTAAAGCCAGGTTTATGCCGGCTTTGGCAAATGCTAGAGCCGTGGCTTTGCCAATACCGCTACTTGCTCCGGTAATCAGAGCCTGCTTTGTTGTCGGATAGTTCATAGAAAAACTCGGTATGGGGGAAACTCAGTCGATCGAATATCCCATGGGAACAGTTATTTCTGAGATTAACATTAAGAAATGTTAAGCCGATGTCACATCAAAAATTATAACATTGCTGGCAGATTCGCAGAATTATCCATCGGTATTGAGAAGATGAGTTTTCAGTTAAAAATTGCTGAACTGATTCCTGGGAATCGATCGGCTCAAGCAGGAATTTCTGTGAATACACCGATGTGGCGGAATTTTTGATACCGCAGTTCCCGGCGCTGCTGGCTGGAAAGCTGACTCAGTTCTGCTAAATTTTCCAACAATGCTCGTTTCAGTATGGACGCAGCCTTGAGGGGGTTAGAGTGAGCGCCACCAATGGGTTCTGGTACTATTTGATCGAGAACGCCGAGGTTTTTCAAATCCCAAGAAGTAATTTTTAGAGCTTCGGCGGCCAAGTTGGCTTTCCCAGAGTCTTTCCACAGGATCGCGGCGCAAGCTTCGGGGGTAGCAACGGTATAGACGGAATGCTCTAGCATCAACAATCGCTCGCCGACGCCTATGCCCAAAGCGCCACCAGAACCGCCTTCGCCGATGACGGTACAGATGATGGGAACATCGAGGCGAAACATTTCTCGGAGGTTACAGGCGATCGCCTCTCCTTGTCCAAGCTGTTCGGCTTCTAAGCCCGCCCAAGCCCCTGGAGTGTCGATAAAGGTGAAAATTGGCATGGAGAAGCGATCGGCGTGTTCCATCAATCGTAGGGCTTTGCGGTAGCCACCGGGAGCCGCCATACCGAAGTTGCGGGCAATATTGTCTTTGGTGTCGCGACCTTTTTGGTGGCCGATGATGACCGTGGGACGCCCATCAATGCGGGCAATACCACCCACCATGGCCGGGTCGTCACCGCCCCGTCGATCGCCGTGAAGCTCAATCCACTCGTCGCTAATTGCCTGAACGTAATCGAGGGTACTGGGGCGACGGGGGTGACGGGCTAGTTGCAACCGCTGCATGGGGGAGAGGCTGCTAAAAATCTCTTGCCGCAGTTGGTCTGTTCGAGCTTCCAGCTTGCGAATTTCTTCGGATGTTTCTTCGGAAACATCCACACCGTTTTCGGCTGCAAGTTGGCGAATCTCGTGAATTCGGGCTTCGAGTTTTGCCAGGGGCTTTTCAAAATCTAAGAGTAGTGGTTTCCGGTCTGGGTTTGGCACGCTGAGAGTTTCTATAATGTTTTGTCAGGTTTTGTCGATCGACTCTTTGGAGATCCTACCGTGTTAGGTGTTGCTCCAAAAGAGGGCCCGGTTGAAGTTGTCACTATTAATTGGTCAATTGCTTCCTATCGCTTTGGCAAATCAGGGAGTTGAGCTTAATTTTTTGCTACACTCTGACAACAACAATACCAACGCCATCGAACTCACGCCTCCGGAAGCTGTGACAGCCATTTCAGTATCAAAAACTGCGCTCAAAGCTTCTTGTAACAGTTAACAGTTAACAGTTCATTGTTAACTGTTAACTGTTAATTTTCAAACTCAAAATGACATCAAAGGTCGGAAACCGTGTTTAACGGAAATCTCACCAATTTGCTCCATCTTTTCCACCGTAATTTGATTCCGTCCCCAAGAAAAATTGGTATACAACTTTTCAAATTCCAGCAGCATTGACTCAGCAAAACAAGCAAACAACTGTCTACCCGGTACATCCATATTGACAATCTTCATGATTTTCCACTCAATATCGAGGGAATGTTCCACAATGCCACCATTGAGCACGTAAATTTCGGGATGCTGAACCTGAGTTGCCAGATTTTTGGGATAACCACCATCAATTAGCAAACAAGGTTGCTTCAATGTAGAGGGATCGATTTCTACTCCCTTCGGCATACTCGCTACCCAGACGACAATATCAGCCTGGGGTAGCGCCTCTTCCAAACCCATAATTTTGCCTCGCCCTAATTCTGTCTGCAAGTCTTGCAAACGTTCCTTGTCACGGGCAATCAGCAACAATTCTGCTACATTGGTTTTAACGTTGAGCCAGCGACACACGGCACTGCCAATATCGCCAGTAGCACCACAAACAGCTACGGTAGCCTTGGACAGTTCAATCCCCAATTTGGGGGCAGCTTGTTCTACTTGGCGACAGAGGATGTAAGCAGTGTGAGTATTACCCGTGGTGAATCGCTCAAACTCCAACTTGAGATTGCGAATTTGCTTAATTTGCTGCAAGTTGAAGGTTTCAAAAATGATCGATGAAAACCCACCTAAAGCCGTGATATTAATCCCGTTTTTTTGAGCGTGTGCCATCGCGTTAATGATTTTGCGGGTGGCTGCTTTAATCCGGCGAGTGGCTAGCATTTCTGGCAGAAAACAGGACTCCACATAGCGACCTTCTATTTTTTGCCCAGTGATGCTGGTAACAGTTATATTATCGACTATTTGGGGAGGTGCGCTGCACCAAAAATCAAGACCTTGATCGGCATATTCTGGATAGCCCAGCTCGTTAGCTACCGATTGGGCGTGTTCTAAGCTGGTTAAGTGACCGATTAAACCAAACATTCAGTTGTCAGATTAAGGAAAAAGGAAAAAGGAAAAAGGAAGAAGGAAGAAGGAAGAAGGGAAAATTAAAAAATTTTAATTTTTAATTTTTATCTGATTCCTCATGTTCCCATTAATTAGGTTACAAACCATTGTGATGGATGAAGAATGGAGAAGGAAAAATTAATTTTTTTAAATTTTTCCTTTTCCCTTCCTGATTTTATACTTGATTAGGCTATGAGACCTTGTGCTGACATTCGCATGATGTCACGGTTGTTAAAGCCAATGTTTTTAAGGGCTTCACCGTAGGCAATCATAAAGTCTTCAATTAAAGCATCTTTTTCCATTCCCAAGACTTGAGCATCATCTGCGACTTTGTTTAGTAGTCTCCAGATGATGGGCAAGTTTTGGCGGTTGGCTGCTTCGAGTTCAGCTTTGGATTCTTCAAAGTGAGCTTCCAGCCACACTTCCCCAAAGTTGAGGTGGGTGTATTCTTCTTTGACTACGCCTTCAGTGATTTTGCGGGCAAAGTCGTCAGCGACGGGAATGTAAATATTGTAGGCGGCGATCGCAAAACACTCGATAATCAGCGATTGAATCAGCAAGCAAGTTACAACCTTACCTTCGGCAGATGCCTTTTGGAAATTCTCATGCAGTTCTGAAAAGAATTCCTTGGCAAATACCATGTCTGGCGTGACTTTCAGATTCCTGCCACAAGCTTGGAAGCCTTTCATATGCCGGTTCTCCATCTTGGACAAGCCAATTAACTCGTCCTTTTCGTCCGCCAACAGTTCGGCGAGTGTCAGGTAATTGTCATGAGCTTCTTGTTCGCCTTCAATCACAATGGCATTGATTCGGCTGTAAGCATCTTTGTAAGTTTCGGTTTGAAAGTCAATTGCTGGGATGGCCTCAAGCTGTGGCATATGATATGTAGTCTCCTGAATAACCTGTAGGATGTTTGGACACCCCTTTAAAATTTGGGGTCAGTGACAGTACGCTTTACCTATTTTCGACTAAAAATTCGCGATTGTGTGGGAATCTGGGAGGAGATCGGGTTTGAGAGCCTCACAAGGTTATTATTTTAGATTAATTCACAAGTTTATGGGCAAATCTTTGGACAGGTCTAGGGCACTGGAACTGCTGAGTTTTATTTTGTTGCTAGTGGGGGCCGCACTGGTGCTGTTGCCTCTAGCTGCTGTATTTTTGGTTTCTTTATCACCATCTGGTGTCGGTGTCAAGGTCACGGGCTGGACTTTTGCGAACTATCAGGAGGCTTGGCGACGCGGTAATTTTTTGTTGGCATTTGTTAATTCTACTCTAGTGGCGATCGCAGTAACTGGTTTTCAGGTAGTAACTTCGGCTTTAGCCGGCTATGCCTTGGCCAGGCTGAAGTTTCGAGGGCGACAAGCCTTAGTGTTGGTGGTTTTGGCAACCCTGGTAATTCCCTTTCAGCTTTTGGTGATTCCCATTTTCTTGGTTTTGAAGTGGGGCCATTTGCTCAATACCTACGGGGCGCTAATCTTACCCACGGCTGCTAATGGTTTTGGGATTTTTCTCCTACGTCAATATTTCCTGACAATTCCCGTGCAGTTGGAAGAGGCCGCCATGCTGGATGGGGCAAACCGCTGGCAGGTTTTGTGGCAAGTGATGTTGCCTTTGGCCCGCCCTGCTTTGGTGACGCTGTTTTTGTTTACGTTTATCGGCGAGTGGAACGATTTGTTTAAGCCCCTGGTGTTTACCACGCGCCCAGAGTTGCGAACCGTACAGTTGGCTTTGGCTGAGTTTCAGGAACAGTTTACTAGCAGTTGGCCCTTGTTGATGGCCGCGGTGGTAATTGGGACAGTGCCTGTTGTGTTACTGTTTTTGGTCGGTCAACGGCAGTTTATGCGGGGTATTGCGACGACGGGGATTAAGAATTAAGATTCAGTCTTTGTGGAACAGGCATCTTGCCTGTTGCTGATGTTGCACTATTTTCAAGAACAGGCTAGAAGCCCGTTCCACAATCAGATTCAGTCTTTGTGGAACAGGCATCTTGCCTGTTACTGAAATAGTGCAGATGTAAATTTGATATCACTCACCGATTGAAAAGTGGATTTATTCGCTAATAATTTGCAAACGAATAGAGCGTTCTCCATCTCCAAAATCCACTTCTATCTTTTCCCCCGAAAGCGTGTCTAAACATCCCAGCAGTAATCGCAAATTCGGCGTACTAGCTCCTGTATCTACATACAATCTATCTGTTAAGCTCCCCAATCGCTTCCAAATAGTGTATAGTTTGATTACTGTTTGTTCTAGCTGCGCTGCCTGTTTCACAACGTCTGCGGTGGTTCCCAAACAGCCTACTCGTAAGGATTCTTCTAAGGCCATTTCCATATCTAAATGAGACTGATTGAGCGCCTGGACTTGGGCCGCGGAATCGAGATATTTAGATAAGTTCTTGGCATCGGAAGTTAGTTGTTTGACTGTATCTACGTCGGGATTTTCTGCTACTTCTTTTTGAATTTCAATTTGGTGAGATGGAGATAGTTTCTCCATTTCTTTGACTAAGGGGGCTAGGTAGCGGGAAGGTAGGGAACCTGTGGATGCTTTTTCTTTGACTTCTTCTGGGAGTAAGTCGGAGTTCAAAGCCATCCATTCGTCGGAGAGTTGTTTAACTTCGCGCCTGGTAATACGATCGCCTTTTCCGGCCGCATCTGTTACCATTAGCTGTACTTCGGGAGATGCTTTGGCGGTTTCTACAAAGGCTCTTTTGCTGAAGTTTCTAATGGAATCTGGGTCTAAATCTCCTTGCTCGATTAATGTATCGGCACTCTTAGCTAATTCTATTAAAGAATAGGCTTGACTTTTGCCTATTTCTCGTTCTTTTAGCCAGTTCAAAAAGCCAGTGCCGCGTCCTTCGCCACCTTTTTTTTCTCTGTCTCGGACTGTTCGGAGAATGCGTCCCCGCCAGATGTCGGTTTGCAAGTCAAAGCGATCGCATACTTTCCAGGCATTGTCAACCTGATTGTCAAAATCGAAGTCTGGTATTTGTTCGTCTTCGGGATCGGGTAATTGAAAATTGATATCCGTAAAGCCTTTGAGGGCTTCTGCAAGTTCTGCGGGATTTTGGGGGACTTCAGCCATTAGGAAAAAATTGTGTAGAGCAACAGCCGGTTTGATTTGGAACTTACACGGGTTGACAGTTGAAACTCTATATGTAGCGGTAACGCGGGGAATGCCCACTCTACTAATAGAGTTTGTGTGCAAGTCTTATCATTATTGCACGATCGGGATGTTTCGAGACAATTTACCTGATGGCGAAGCCAAAAGGCCCAATTCCCAATTCCCAATTCCCAATTCCCAATTCCCAATTCCCCATTTCTACTTTCTTCCTTGGAGCCAATAAGTCACCATATCCCCCTTACCTTTGATCGGAGTCAAACCTCGATTCTCAAACAAATACTTATCTTTCAAAAGCTCATAAGTAACATCCGTAACTTGAATACTGCCTGCAACTCCTGTAACTTCCATCCTCGCCGCCACATTCACAGTATCCCCCCATAAATCGTAAGTAAATTTGCTAACACCAATCACTCCCGCAACTACTGGCCCAGAATTGATACCCACGCGAATTGCCAAATCTTCCCCTGTTTGGGCGGACAATTTTGCTATTTTTGCTTGCATTTCCAGGGCCATTTCCGCGATCGCCTCAGCATGATCATCTCTGGGTGTAGGTAATCCTCCAACTACCATGTAAGCATCACCAATAGTCTTAATTTTTTCCACACCGTATTCTTCTGCTAATTGATCGAATTGGGAAAAAATCACGTTTAAACGCTTTACGAGTTCCGTCGGAGACATTCTAGCGGACAACTCAGTAAACCCAACAATGTCAGCAAATAAAACACTTACTTCTTCAAAACTGTCAGCAATCGTGCTTTGCTCAACTTTCAATCTTTCGGCTATGGGTTTGGGCAAAATATTCAACAGCAATTTCTCAGTTTGATCCTGTTGAAAACTCAGCGCTTCTTGGACTAATTTTCGCTCTGTAATATCAGAAACAGTACCTTCATAGTACATTAACTTACCTTCTGAATCGCGAACTGTCCGGACATTTTCCGATACCCAAATCCAAGCACCATCCTTACGTTTAACCCTCGATTCAAACCCAGAAACAGCATTATTCGCATCCATAGCAACTACAAATTCCCGACGGCGTTCGGCATCAATATAAAGTTGCTCGGAAATGTTGTGAATGCTTGACATCAGCTCCCCAGGCGAATCGTAACCATACAATTTTGCTAAGGCTGGATTAGCGCTGATAAATTGTCCTGAAGGGGTACTTTGAAAAATACCTTCCATGGCATTTTCTACGATACTGTGATATCTTTCTTCAGCTATTTTAAGAGATTCTTCTGCTTTTTTTCGCTGAATTAAAGAACCTAATTGAGTGCAAACAATATTAAAAATGTCAATAAATCGCGAATCCTTGGGACAAGATAAAAGTTTAAAAAAAACTAGGACTGCTAATACTTCATCGCCGACTAAAATAGGGACACCAAAACCTGCTTTAAATCCGATTTCTAGCGCTATTTTAGTTCTCATAAATTCTGGGTATCCCACGGAAACATCTTCTACCCATTCAGGTTTCCGGGAAACCCAAACTCGTCCTGGTAGCCCGATATTTCTAGCAAATGTCAAGTTTTCGCTTTGCTGGCGGAAGATTGCCATGCTGCTATCTCTACCATACCAACCGCGGCTCGATTTCAACAAAGTTCCTTCGGAATCAGGAATCCAAGCTTCTCCTAGATCCCATCCGATTGTTTCGCCAACTTGGTGCAAAATTACTTCTAAAGCAGAGTTAAAATCCACCGATTCGCCGATCGCCCGCGTAGTTTCTAGCAAAAACCTAATTTCTTCTTCAGCCCGCTTTCTTTCAGTAATTTCTTGCTCCAACAAAGCATTGCGCTCTTGCAACTCTCTAGCTTGTTGTTGCAGTTTTGATTGCAAAGAGCGCAAGGAAAGTTGGCTTTCAACACGGGCTAAAACTTCTTCTATTTGAAATGGCTTAGTAATATAGTCTACTCCTCCTACTTGAAAAGCTTTTACTTTTTCTAATACATCATCTAGGGCGCTAATAAAAATGATCGGAATATCTTTAGTTTTTTCATTCTTTTTTAAATTTTCACAAACTTGATAGCCGTTCATTTGCGGCATATTAATATCTAACAAAATTAGATTCGGAGGAGACATTTGTGCTCCTTGCAAAGCAAGTTGTCCGTTAATAGCCTTCCTAACTTGATAGCCGTGAGATGTCAGCATAGTGGATAAAAGTCGCAAGTTATCCGGCATATCGTCAACGATCAGAATATCTTTAGGAGTCACTGGCAGTGGATGGTCGTTCATCATAATATAATTGAGTGAGATCGATGATGATATCTATCCGAAAGTTTTCGACCAAATCTGTTAAAGCCTTAGCGAGATTTGCCTCACTTTCAGGGATTTGCTGGATAAGTTGCAGTAGGCCGCTGTCATCAACGCAAATTGCTGCTTGGTATAAATTGACTAACCAGTCTGTGGGCATTACACTCAAATCATCTGGGGTTAAAATTTTCGGAGATGTCTGGGGTGGTACAGAACTAGATGGATTTTCTTCTTCATAAATATAACGCAATTTTAGGCGATCGGCTATTTTATCAAACAGCACTTCTTCCCGAAAGGGTTTACAGATAAAATCATCACAACCAGTGGCAAAAATTACTTGTCGCTGTTCTTCAAAAGCACTAGCAGTCAGGGCAATAATGATGGTTTTTTCGCCTTCAGGAGTTTGCTTAATTTTTCTGGTTGCCTCATACCCGTCCATAATAGGCATCAACATATCCATCAAGATCAGGTGGGGTTTCCAGCTTTCGTGCAAAGCCACAGCTTCTTCACCGTTACAAGCTTCGATAATTTCAAATCCCAATGGTTTCAAAATCTCGATTAACAGTTGACGGTTTTCTAGTACATCTTCAACTATCAATATCCGATAAACTGGCTGTCCAGCTTCTAAAGAAATGACTTGTTTGGTGCTAGATTTTTCTCTATCATCAATTTCTGTTAACACATTAACTTGGATATTAAAGGTAAATGTTGTACCTCGATCTATTTGACTTTTAACTGATATATCACCTCCCATGATTCGGACAAACTGCTGGCTAATCGGCAAGCCTAAACCAGTTCCTTGCATCGATTTACGTCCGGTATCTGTTTGCACGAAGGGCTGAAATAAACTATTAATCTCAGCGGGGGAAATACCAGGTCCTGTGTCAGTTACTTCAAAAATTAATTGGCATTTTTTTGCTCCATCTAAAGTTTCTTCTGGTTGGCTTGTGACTCGCAGAGTAACGCTGCCCTTAAAAGTGAATTTAATAGCATTTCCGATGAGGTTAATTAAAACTTGCCGCAATTTTGATTCATCGGTTTGAATGTATTTTGGTAAATCATCCGGTAGGTCAAAGATTAGCTGCAAGCCTTTAGAGTTGGCTTTTAATTGCAACATTTCTTTGAGGATATCGATCAGCTTGTATAGGTTAAAACTATTTTCATTGATGCTAATCTGACCAGATTCTATCTTAGACATGGACAATACATCATTGATGAGTTCCAACAAATGTTCGCCGCTACGGTTGATGATTTCGATATATTCTTTTTGTTCTTTGGTGATGGAAATGTTGCGAGCCATAACTTGAGAAAAACCAAGAATAGCGTTTAATGGGGTGCGGAGTTCGTGGCTCATGGATGCGAGAAATTGGCTTTTGGCACGATTGGCAACTTCAGCATTTCCTTGAGATTTAATTAGTTCCATTGACTGTCTTTGAGTGTAGGCTAGCAATTCAGCTTGTTGCAACGCGACTCCTAGCTGCGTACCTATATGAACTGCGACGTTGATTTCAGCTTCGCTCCACTGGCGGGGGGCTGAATTTTGATAGGATGCGAGTAATCCCCAAAGTTTTTCTCCGCAAAAAATGGGGACGGTAATATAGGCTTTGACTTCAAATTTTTCTAAGAGTTGGATGTAGCAATTATCGAAGCCTTGTTTGTAAATATCTTCGACGCAAAGGTAAGTCTTACCACGGCTGTAGGCTCCGCCTTGGGTTTCTTGCAAATAGGTGTCGCATACTTCTTGTAAGCTGCTATCAAATTTTTGGAGGAGGCACTTTTCGTTCTCTACAGTATCTTCTGTGAAGTTGGGGTATATTTGCTGTTCTTGGATGAGGGAAATCCAGTTATTATCAACGGATTCCGCTACAAATTCACCACTCCAGTCTGGATTGAAACGGTAAATGGCGACTCGATCGCATTTCATGGTTTGGCGCAATTCTCGTGTTGTGGCCTGAAAAATCTCTCGGATATCTAATGTCTGCCGCATTTTTTCAATAATTCGCGCGATCGCTCTTTGGCGCAATGCACTTTCTTGTAGTTCCATTTCTGCTTGCTGGCGTTCGGTAATATCCACTGCCATTAAGCCGATGCCGATCGCTCTACCTTTTTCATTAATTAGCGGAGTATTATACCACTCACAAACGACTTTTTTACCATCTTTGGTCTGGGTTTCACTGGTGGTGCAAGTAGCACTAAATTCCCCAGTCATATTGTTGTTTAAAAGTTGAGATATTTGCTGGTAACAACTTTCGGGAATGATTAAATCTGGGACGTTGTGACCGATAACTTCTGCTTGGCTATATCCAAAAATATTTTCCGCAGCCGGATTCCAAGTGATCACTTCTAAATTAATGTTTAATTCGATAATCACTATAGGTGTTTGCTGCAATAGAAATGAAATTCTTTGCTGGGATTCACGCAATTTTTCTGCGGCTCTTTTGCTGTCGGTGATGTCGTTAGCCGTACCAAGAATTTGTTTAGGTTTACCATCAGTTTGTCTCACAAATACTGTATCCCAACTGTGCATCCACCGCCATTCGCCGTTTTTGTGTTTCATGCGGTATTGACATTCAATGACATCGCCGTCTTGGGATAGCTCCACTTTTTCGACACTTTCTAAAAAGGCTGGTAAATCTTCAGGATTGAGCAGCCTTAACATCATTTGATTACCCATATCTTGTATTTCTTGGGCGGTGTAACCTAGCATTGCAGTAATTTGGTGGTTGGTGTAAACGTTGCGGTTTTCAACTAAGTCGTAAACGTACAATAGATTGGGATTAGAATCAGCGATCGCCTGAATGAAGTGCTGACTTTCTCGCAGTGCGGATTCTGTTTGTTTGCGATCGCTAATATCTCGTCCCACAATAATTACTGAATCTTCAGACAAGGGAGAAACTTTAGCATCGAGCCATATTTCGCGTCCTTCTACAGTATAATTATATTCAATATTGATACTTTTTTTGCTTATTAAAACCTGTTTGATAGTAGCTAATATCAGGTCGGCAATAGATTTGGGTAAGACTTCGTGGGCTGTTTTGTTAATCATTTCGCTGGGAGGTTTAATCAAACTTGACGCACCTGTGGGAGCGATTTTGATACAACGCCCTTCGGCATTTCTGACTAAAACTAAGTCAGTCATAGCAGCAAAAAGAGCTCGCAATTCTGCTTCAGATTCTTGCAGAGCTTGTTCGGCGCGGACGCGGGTGCGAACTTCTGCTTGTAACTGTTTATTTTGTCGATCGAGTTGTTGAAGCCGCTGTTTTTCTCGTTCTAAAAGTTTGGCTTGGGCGATCGCAATTCCTACTTGAGCAGCCACAGTTTCTAAAAGATCGATTTCATCTTCTGTCCATTCCCGGTAGCGATCGCACTGGTGTAAGCAGATAGCACCGTTTGCTTCCCCTTGGTAGGAAGTGCGGATTGCTAACATCGATTTCAAGTTCACCTCGCGGCAAATGGGTAGCGCTGCTTGTAAAAGAGGATCTGAGTAAACATTATGGGAGGCGATCGCCCGATCTTGAATCATCATTTGTACGACGTGAGGATTCCCCCAAATCGGAATTGAGATATGGCGAATTGATTCGCAATCGGGTTCCAGATACTCTGCCGCCAAAGGAATATCGACCTGGGGGCTAGTAATATAGGTGTGAAGCAAACAACGATTCACACCAAATGTCTGACCAATTTGAGTGACTGCGGTTTGAAATATTTCATCTGGTTGTAAGCTAGAGCGAATCTGCTGAATTATTTTTCCAATCAGCAATTCTCGCTGAACTTGCCGTTCTAAGGCTATTTTAGCTGCCGCTTTTTCTAAATCTGATTGTTTGCGATCGCTAATATCAAAAAGTACCCCGTACCAAACAATATCTCCATTGCTACGCATTTCTGGTCGAGAATTAGATTGCAACCACTTAATCTTCCCTGATGGCGTAATAATCCGCCATTCGCAGGCAAAAGGTGCTAAAGTTTGGGCGCTCATCAGCACAGCATTTTCAATAGTTTTTCGGTCATCAGGATGATTTTGTTGAAAACACAATTCGGGGTTATTTAAAATTTGTTCGCTGTCTAATTCATATATGGTTCTACAATCAGAACTGATATATTCAAAGTTTAATTTTCCCTCACCATTCATCACAAATTGATAAATTACTCCCGGTATATTAGTCGCCAATTTCTGCAACCGTGCTTGACTTTCCCGCAGTGCTTGCTCTGTCGCGTTGCGAACTGCCACCTCTCGCTGTAGTTGGGCGTTCTGCTCTTTTAATTGTTTTGATAGGTGTTGAATAGTTAGTTGATTTTTGACACGGGCTAAAACTTCTTCGACTTGAAAAGGCTTAGTAATGTAGTCAACTCCCCCAACTTCAAAGGCTTTAACTTTATGATAAGCTTCATGGAGGATGCTCAAAAAAATTACCGGAATTTCGCTGGTTTTTTCGTTAGCTTTTAGTCTTTCACAGACTTCATAGCCGTTCATTCTCGGCATGACAACATCGAGCAAAATCAAGTTAGGTATAGAATCAAAGTCAGAATTTACTGTCAATTCACCCGAAATAGACCTCTGAACTTTGTACCCCTCTTTACTCAAGATGTTTGATAAAAATCGCAAGTTATTAGGTCGATCGTCAATGATTAAAATTTGGATATTTTCGGGGTTAATCAACATCTTGTCTGCGGCCATATTTTTATTCTCTACTGTGAGTACCAGATGAATATTTGAGTTTATTTATTAATTTATTTTCTAGGAATGTCAAGGCTGACGCACTCCTACCAAAGAAACCAGGTTTTTTACCGAATCTGTCGGCAAAAACGAAGTATTTTCGTAAAAAAACCCGGTTTCGGAGTCCCCATGTGTAAGTCCTAAATCTATCTCCTATAGCAGCCTTCTCAATCATCATGGCTAGTTCACCAACAGATTTAAACGATGCCGCAAGACAGCAAAACTGGCATCAGACTGCGCCCAAGTGTTGGATTTATAGGGCTGCAACATCTCAGGGAACAAGTTGTTTAAATTTTCGGGTGTTTATCTGCCAGTAATTCCTGAAGTTTCAGAATATTTTCGGCAGTAAGAGCGATTTTGATTTCCAGTTCTTGTTCTACATCCCATAGCAACATAATATTATCTTCGCCGAGGGCAAATTCGACATTTTTCAGTTCAAGGGTTTGATATTTAATTTCGGGAATTGCTATCCGAATTACTATCTCCGATTCTAACTGAGGGTAAATGTAAAGTTGCTGTTGCAGGTTGTCTAGTTCCAGTTTCTGAACTATGGTATTCCTTTCGACAGGAGAATCTGGTTTGTACCAATACAGAGTATCCCCACGAATTTCAGGATTGACCATGATAAAATTTTCGTCAAACCGCTGGGGATGCCAGTGAATTTCACTCATATCACCGGCCAGGGGAATAATGCGCTCTACCCAGGTAATTGCTTTGCCATGGAGATTTGCCCACCACTGACTGATATGATGTAAATTGTCAGTATTTGTGGGGTTGTTACTTTCCAATTCCCAAACTATTTTTAGTTCCATATACAGGTTATCCAGCGAATTTATTTTTTTGATAGTTTGCACTTTCAATTGGAGATTTATTTCTTCTACAATACTCTCAATGGACTTACCAATTATTTACCACGAAGATTACGTTGCACCCCTGCCACCCGGTCATCGCTTCCCGATGGCTAAGTTCCGGCTGCTTTATGAAATGCTGGTGGCGGATGGGGTCGCCTCCCACGATCAATTTCACGCCCCGGAACTTCCTCCATCAGAATGGATTCAATTTGTCCACGATGACTTTTACATTCAAGCTTACTGCAACGGGACCCTTGATGCCAAAGCTCAGCGCCGAATTGGTCTTCCTTGGAGTCGAGCCCTTGTCAATCGGACTTGTATCGCCTCCTCTGGAACGGTACTGACAGCCAAGCTTGCTTTAGAATGCGGTTTAGCTTGTAATACGGCGGGAGGAACTCATCATGCTTTCCCTAATTATGGGTCTGGTTTTTGTATTTTTAACGATTTGGCGATCGCCTCTCGTGTCCTGCAAAAAATGGGTTTAGTTCGTCAAGTATTGATTGTGGATTTAGATGTACACCAAGGGGATGGAACCGCTGTTATTTTTCAAAATGACGACAGTGTTTTTACTTTTTCGATGCACTGTGAGGTGAATTTTCCAGGTACCAAACAAAAGGGCGATTTAGATGTAGCCTTGCCTGTGGGCATGGAGGATGAAGAATATTTACAAACCTTGGCTAAATATTTAGCAGATTTGCTCTCGGATGTCAAGCCAGATTTGGTTTTATACGATGCCGGAGTAGACCCTCATCAGGCTGATAAACTGGGAAAGTTAGCTTTAAGTGATACGGGGTTATTTCGCCGGGAAATGCAAGTTTTGTCTACTTGTTTGGCGGGGGGGTATCCGGTTGCTTGTGTGATTGGCGGCGGCTATTCTGATGATACGAAGGGGTTGGTTTATCGGCATTCTTTGCTGCACCGAGCGGCCAGTCAGGTTTATCGGCAGTATCGACTGTGAACGAACCTGACGGTCAACTGAGTACAGTTAGACCGCAGGCTTCTTTTTCCTTTTTTGCAAAGGCTTTTTTGAGTGACGGAGTTCCACCGCCACTTTCGTAACTCAGACCAATTTTTCTTATGAGTTTGGCTGAATTTTCATCTCGATCCAAAGATTCTCCACATTGACAAGAATGCCACCGTTGGGACAACTCTTTCGGGACTTTGTTGAGGCAGTTCCAACAGTGCTGGGAAGTTCCTTTGGGGTCAACAAATAAAACACTTTTACCTAGTTTCCCTGGCGACATATTTCAGAACGTTAATAGTTGCTAGTTGGGCTTTTGTGGGTTTGAGGCGGTATTTGTAAGTGAGTTGCATTTTTAGCTTCTTTTTTCGACCTACCTTAACATACCATTTCTTTTGCTTTAATATCTAGGAAGTACATCAAAGTTAAAGGTCTTTGCAATGTCTAATTGTCGGTTTCCGTACCTACACCCGACGAGCCTTTCATCCCAAGGAGTAATTTATTTGGGGTGCTTCGCGCAGCGCTCAGATTCATCCCCCTCTAAATATACCCTTAGACTTCCCGGCTGGTAGTTAAACATTTGTATTTATCAAATGTCGATCGCCAGCCCTTGCCAAACAGATACAAACTGAGCTAGAAATTATTAAACAGACGATCGCCCTTATGTCTAATGCCATTGTGCAAAATCATCCGTATCCCCTACTTGTCGTCATTGTTAACTACCGAACTCCGGCTTTGACCATAGACTGCTTGCGTTCTCTAGTTAACGAAGTTGAATCCCTTCCCGGTATGCGGGTTGCAGTTGCAGACAACGCCTCTGGCGATAACTCAGTCGCAGAAATTAGTAGCGCGATCGCAGAATTCGGCTGGAGCGAATGGGCATCCTTCGTACCCCTAGACTACAACGGCGGATTCGCCTTCGGCAACAACGCCCTGATCCGTCCCGCCCTGAAATCTCCCAATCCCCCGCCTTACATCCTGCTGCTGAACCCAGACACCGTAGTTCGCCCCGGTGCCATCAAAGCCCTGGTCGATTTCATGGACACTCATCCCGAAGCCGGAATCGCCGGCAGCCGCTTAGAAGACCCCGACGGCACCCCCCAGGAGTCAGCTTTTCGGTTTCACAGCTTGTTGACGGAACTCGATTTTGGTTGGCGCACAGGCTTCCTATCCAAGCTTTTGAAAAACTGGGCCGTAGCGCCTCCGATTTCCGAAGAAATCTGTCAAACTGATTGGGTAGCTGGAGCCAGCATGATCGTCCGTCGCGAAGTATTTGAACAAATTGGCTTGATGGATGAAGCTTATTTCATGTACTGCGAAGAAATGGACTTTTGTCTGCAAGCTCACAAAGCTGGCTGGAGTTGCTGGTATGTACCCCAAAGTCGCGTAGTTCACCTAGTAGGTCAAAGCTCAGGCGTCACTGACAGCAAAAAGCCTGCGAAACGACTGCCTACCTATTGGTTTGATTCCCGACGCAGGTACTTTATCAAAAACTACGGCTTGGTTTACACAGCGTTAACTGATGTATCCTGGGCTTCGGGCTTTGCCACCTGGAGGGTGCGTCGCGTACTTCAACGCAAGCCCGACGGCGATCCACCCAAATTTCTCAGCGATTTTGTATTGAATAGTGTATTTTTTAAGGGGGGTAAGATTGAAAAATCCAAAAATTTTTAAAGGAGTGGGTAAATAATTCAAACCCAAATAAACCCGGTTAATCCAAATAAAATCTTGTGTGATGTACCCTAGAAATTGGTATTCTAGATCTCAATAAACCGGGTTGAACCGGGAGCATCCAGATTTTGCATAGGCGAAGCATGACCGCCGACAATTTATTAGCGATAACCAGAAATTTACAGCGGTCATGCTTCGCCCCTACGAATATATTTGAAAAACTCAGATGCACCCGTTAAACCTCCCTCAAAAAAACCAATAAACAAATTACTATCAGGGGCATCTAGGAACAGGGTAAACAAGCAATAAGTGTGAATTAAAACTTATGGTAACTGACGATCAAAACTTAATTGGCAGTGCAAATCAAGTAGAAAACCCCCCACTCGGACTGTGGCAGCAGATTCAAGAAGACTGGATTGCTCATGGTCGTGATTGGACAAAACCGGGATTTCGCGCTGTAGCAATTCAACGCTTCGGTGTGTGGAGAATGAAGGTTGAACCCAAGCTGCTGCGGGCTCCTTTGAGCATTCTTTATAGATCGCTCTACCGAAAAGTCCGCAACACTTATGGCATAGATTTGCCATACACCGTGAAGCTCGGCCGCCGGGTGGTGATTGAACATGAGAGTGGTATTATCATCCACGGAAACTGTACGATCGGCGACGATTGCATTATCCGCCAAGGTGTAACCCTGGGAAACCGCTATTTGGACAAACCGCTAGAATCGCCTCAATTGGGCGATCGGGTTAACATCGGCGCAGGTGCAAAAATTCTCGGCAAGGTCAACTTAGGAGACGACGTAAATATCGGTGCCAATGCAGTAGTTTTATCCGACATTCCGGCTGGTCAAACTGCTGTTGGTATCCCCGCCAAGATTCTTCAATCTACAAAGAAACAGGAAAATGCTTAAGTCAATCCTCCAAAGATTCCTCCGCCATCAGGCTATGCGTTACGGCAAGTTTTCCAACCTCTACATCAGATTCTGTAACCCCGGTTCCCAAGAATACGCCGAATTTCTCCGTCGCCACGGCAACTTCTACGCGATCGGGGAAAATTGCACCATCCTGCCGGAGACCATGTTTACCGATCCAGCCTACGTCCGCATCGGCAACAACGTCCACTTCTCCTCTTGTACCGTGATCGGCCACGACGGCTCCATCGCCATGCTCAACCGGGCTTACAACGTTAGACTAGATGCCGTAGGCAAGGTAGATATCCGCGACAACGTATTTATCGGCTACAGGGCGATCGTCCTCCGCAATGTCACCATCGGTCCAAATGCGATCGTCGGCGCCGGTGCCGTCGTCACCAAAGATGTTGCCGAGGGCGATATAGTAGCAGGCGTTCCCGCCAGACCCATCGGCCGCGTCTCAGACTTAGTGAAAAAATTGCAAGCCGAAACCCAAAGCTGGCCCTGGGCGGATTTGATTAACAACCGTGAAGGCTGTTTCGACCCAGAAATCGAAGAGGATCTCTTACAGTTACGAGTCTCGCACTTCTACCGCAACACATCAACTCCCACTGCGTTGCAATTCAAGTAATCTCCCTACAGCAGTTAGAGATTACTTTTCATGTAAACTCCACAAATAAACACAATTGTCTACATCATCAAAATACTCGACAAACAATGGTTGATTCACTTACTAAGCCAATCATTTCTGCTACAGAACCAGACTGGAGTCGCGAACAAGCTGGTAAGTGGTGGGAACCCAATTGTCAACTGCTCAAATCTATCCGTAATTATCAAAAATGGCAGCAATATGGTGGGATTTTAGGCTATTTGTTATGTCGCTTAAATATCATATACCATCGTTTTTGGAGTGTTGTAACGGCAACAGACATCCCCTTAAACTGCCAAATAGAAGGAGGACTGGTACTGCCTCATCCTAATGGCATTGTCATTCATCCCAGCGCTTCCATTGGCCCTAACTGTTTAATTCTGCAACAGGTGACAATTGTTGGTGATGTCAAAATTGGAGGCCATGTCGATATCGGTGCAGGAGCCAAAATAATTCGCTCCGTAACCATCGGCGATCATGCTTTGATTGGTGCTAATGCTGTGGTGATCTGTGATGTGCCACCCGGCGCCACCGCAGTGGGAATACCAGCAAAAATTATTGAAAAAAAAGCCAGTAAATCGGAAAAATCTTTTCTAGAAGTAGAAGAAATCATATCAAAATAGCTGGGCTTTGATTAAGATCTGAAACAGACATCTCCTAAAAAGACAGTGAAGAACAGGCAGGACTGCGTGTTCCACCAATAATTATGGCAGAGGTCTCAGGAATAGTTTAGTAGTTGCATTCAACAGGAAAAACTTGAAAAAAATTGGATTAGTGGCGATCGGACGAAATGAAGGGCAGCGCCTCCGCCAATGCCTACTCTCGGCCACAAACAAAGTTTCCCGCGTCATCTACGTCGATTCCGGCTCCACAGACGGTAGCCTAGAATTAGCCCGATCGCTCGGAGCTGATACAGTAGAACTAGACTTATCTACACCATTTACCGCAGCCCGTGCCAGAAACGAAGGCTTTACCCGCCTGCTGGAACTAGCACCAGACATCGAATTTGTCCAATTTGTCGATGGCGACTGCGAAGTCGTTGACGGATGGATCGATCGAGCCTACAGCGAACTCACAGCCAAACCAGACGTAGCAGCAGTCTGCGGGCGCAGACGCGAACGATACCCCACAGCCACCATCTACAACCAACTCTGCGACATCGAATGGGATACCCCCATCGGCGAAACCAAAGCCTGTGGCGGCGACTCCATGATGCGCGTCGCAGCCTTGCAACAAGTCGGCGGTTTCAATCCCACACTCATCGCCGGCGAAGAACCAGAGCTCTGCGTGCGTTTGCGCCAAAAAGATTGGAAAATCCTGCGTTTAGACGCCGAAATGACCCTCCACGACGCGCAAATGACCAGTTTTACTCAGTGGTGGAAGCGCGCCCAAAGAGCAGGTTACGCCTACGCCGAAGGTTCCTGGATGCACGGCGGGGAACCAGAGCGCCATTGGGTAAAAGAAACCCGCAGCATCTGGCTGTGGGGATTAATCTTGCCAGTCCTAGCCTTGGCAATGGCATTGCCGAGCAAAGGTTGGAGCCTGTTACTATGGAGCGGCTATCCCTTAGCAACCTATCGCACCTATAACTATTATGTAAAGCATCGGAATATCACCACTAAAGACGCAGCCATCTACGCTTTGTCTTGCGTATTAGCCAAATTTCCCCAGCTACAAGGTCAAATCCAGTTTCACCAGCGCAGATTACTGGGCCAACAGAGCAAATTGATCGAATACAAAACAACCAACTCCATTAATTCCGCCAACTAGCACCTAGCTTACTAAAATTAATTCACAACCACAGGTAGTAAACAAATGAGCAATAAAAAATTAAAAGTTTTACTAATCGTAGAGCAATGCAATCCTGAATGGGCATCTGTACCTTTGGTTGGCTACAATTTCTTTCACAAAATCAACAAATTAGTAGATGCCACCCTCGTTACCCATATTAGAAATAAAACAGCTCTGGACAAACATCCAGAATATGAAAAAGTTTTCTACCTAGAAGAATCCAATTTAAACAAACAATATTATAAGATAGTAGCAAAAGTTACGGCAAACGGGCGAGTAAATTGGCCTCTTTATAATGCCTTGAGCTACCCAATTTATGAAGAATTTAATCGGCAAGTATATCAAAAATTTAAAACACAAATCTTGAACGGCGATTATGACATAGTTCATGCCATTACCCCGATGATGCCACGGTATCCGTTTAAAGTAGTCACTGTATGTCAGCAGACTCCTTTTATTCTAGGGCCTGTGAATGGGGGCATTCCCTTCCCAGCAGGCTTTCAAGAAACGGCAAAACAAGAATTTGCTCAATTCAACTTTTTGAGAGCAGTGGGTCGAGCCTTAATTCCAGGTTATGTAGAAACTTACAAAAAAGCTGACAAAATCTTAGCAGGTTCAACCTATACTTTGAATATGCTCAAAGATTTATTTGCCATCCCTGACGAAAGAATTGATTTGTTCTACGAAAATGGCATTTCCGATGAATTTTTAAATTCGACAACTATCAAAAATAAAGATGCTAGCCAGATAAATCTGCTGTTTGTCGGCAGATTAGTCCCCTACAAATGCGCCGACATTGTGATAGAAGCTATTGGCAGATTAGACCCGGTAATTAAAAATAAAATCCGGTTAACAATAGTGGGAGACGGACCAGAAAGAAATAACTTGGAAAACCGAGTGCAGGAACTTAAGTTAGGGGAAATAGTGAGTTTTGCCGGATGGGTGAATCAACAAGAAACTCTGGATTATTACAAGAAAGCAGATATTTTTTGCTTTCCTTCTATCCGAGAGTTTGGCGGAGCTGTGGTCATGGAAGCTATGGCTTGCGGGCTCCCCTGCATCGTTGCCAATAATGGCGGTATTGGTGAATATGTGAATGAAGAAACGGGTTTTAAGATAGAGCCAAATTCTAGGGAGTATCTCACCGAGGAGTTGACAAGTAAAATTCAACTGTTGGTTGAAGACGATCGCCTGCGGGAAAGTATGTCAGCCAAGGCGATGGAAAAAGCCAAAGAATTTGCCTGGGATAAAAAGGCAGAAAAGATTGTAGAAATTTATCAAAAAATGCTTGGCGAACCTCTAAACTCTAAAAGTTAATGTTCAAAGACAATAAAAATGGCGAGAATTTTTCTATCCGCGGGTCACGGTGGCTTTGAAAACGGGACGAGAGACCCCGGAACAGTGGCCGGTGGAACTACTGAAGCCAGGGAAATGATCCTGCTTCGGGACTTGGTGGTTGGCCAATTGCGATCGCGCGCTGTGGAAGTGCTGGCTGTCCCCGATGAACTCAGTCAAGTGCAAACCATTGACTGGATTAACTCCCGGTCTCGGATTGGCGATGTGGCTTTGGAAATTCAAGCTAGTGGCGCTTCTAACCCCTCGGTGCGCGGTGCCGGTATTTTTTATATTGCCGCCAACAACCAGCGGAAAGCTGATGCGGAAATGCTGATTATGTCGTTGCTGCGGAGGTTCCCGCAGTTACCTAACCGTGGCGCAACACCGGATACGGCTACGGGTTTGGGACGGCTGATTTTTTGTCGCTGGGTTTCTATTCCTTCGATGTTAATGGAACTGGGCTTTCTGACGAACCCGGACGATCGCCTTTTGATTCAAAATCGGCGGGGAGAGATGGCGATGGGAATTGCTGACGGATTGGAAACTTGGATTCGCCCTCGTGCGGAACCTCCAACTCCTAGCCCCATTACTTATCGATCGATTAATATCAATCTCAATGGTGGGATTTATGAAGAACAGGGGGTTTTAATTAATGGGAATGCTTATATTCCCATCGATCTAGTGGATAGATTGGGCATTGATTTATCTAATATTGCCCGACTTCGCCGCGTTAGTTACAAGAATATTGTCTACGTTCAGGCGATCGAACTGCGGGATTTTCAAGTATTAGTTACTTGGGATAATGCTAATCGGACCGTGGTTTTGCGATCGAATATCCAGCCTCCTGCTCAAGTTGGCAAAATTATGGGTGCTGGAATCACCACTGAAGTGCAGTTAATGATGTTTCTCAGAGCCAATAATCCCAGCGCTTTAACGGTTTTTCCTGACATAGCAAAGCTTTATCGCGAAGAAGCGAGGGTGGAAGGAGTCAACTACGATATTGCTTTTTGTCAAATGTGTTTAGAAACTAATTTTTTGCGTTTTGGTGACAATATTAGACCGACTCAAAACAATTTTGGAGGTTTGGCTACGGTTGGGGGAGATAGTGAAAGCGCATCTTTCGCTAGCGCCCGCATCGGTGTTAGGGCTCACATTCAACATTTAAAAGCTTACGCCAGTATTGAACCTTTGGTTCAGGAACTTGTAGATCCCCGATTTCGTTTTGTGACGCGGGGAATTGCTCCAGAAGTCGATCGACTCGGTGGGCGTTGGACAGCGGATTTGCAGTATGGCACGAAAATTACAGCCTTGGTAAGGAGGCTTTATGAATTGATGCAATCTGCGAGTTGAAGCGACTTAAACGTAGAATGCGATCGTGGTTAAATTCCCGACTTCTTTAAGAAGTCGGGAATCTGGGTCTGATATTTTTTTAGAAAGTCTGTCACAACCAGATATTTTAGATAATCCCCGGCCCTTTGCCACGCATATCTGTTTCGGCAGTCAGTTTACCTTCTTCACCTCTTTTATCTTTAATTTCAGCCAAAATACGAGCGCGTTCTTGGGCTTCTGCTTCTTCTTTTGCTCTCAAATCACCCGGTTCGTCAATGTACATTTCGGGTTCGATCGCGTAATTGTTAACAAGACCTTCTTTGTCTACTGTATAGCCATCTGTAGTGCGAATACTTTCATCATCAGTTTGGTCATCAGTTTTGGCATCTTGCTGATGTTGTTCTGTGGTTGTGTGCATGAAGTTGCTACCTTCACGTTCTTGCCGCGCTGCTGTTTCGGCAGGAGTGATGCCCCTGTCGTAGTGGGGGGCTTGCATATTAGATTCCATTTCTACATCTTTTGGTGTTGCTTTGCTAATACTCATGATTTATTCCTGGGTTATTTTTTCAAAAAGTGTCTTTGACCTATGTTTAAATAATAGACTTAAGCTCAGGGATTCCCTAACTATCTTTGGTTATAGTTTCCTGACGATAGAGCTTATGACAGAAGGAATAAAAAAATTCTTGCTCACAGAAATCTCCTCAAAACACAGTCAAGAACACGCAGGCGGTTCCCCCTCAGCTTGGTCGAAGAGATGCGTGTTCGACAATAATTATGGGAGTGGTCTCATCAATTTTTACCCCCCAAACTTACCGATCGCCTCTATTTGACATCTATCTAAAGGTAGAGAATGGGGAATGGGCAGTGGCTGGTAGTTTATGCTTCTTTGAAAAATCGGATGATTTCGCGGATGTGGTTGAGGAATTTTCCGTCATCGGTGAGTTGGGCGATCGCACTTTCTGCATCTCTTGTCAGTTTAGTATGTTCTGCCTGATTTGTAGCAGTCAAGTCTTGTAGAGATGCTGCTAGTCGAGTTAAGTCTCTTGTGTTAGCTTCCT
The DNA here is from genome assembly GCF_041354475.1 of Microcoleus sp. NCBI lineage: Bacteria > Bacillati > Cyanobacteriota > Cyanophyceae > Oscillatoriales > Microcoleaceae > Microcoleus > Microcoleus sp. Next base: position 22,590 of record NZ_JBGJZU010000007.1, on the reverse strand, counting down.
GCTGTCGCTCTTGGATAGCTACCCAAGAATTCGGATCGTTAGAGTTGAACTTAGCTTCTAAATTGTTAATGGTAGATTCTAAGTTGGCGAAGCGGCTGCGGAGTTCGAGAATATCTTCGCGGGGGTGCAAAAATTGACGGCGAATCATTGTCAGCCGCGCTGCTAAATATTGATAACCTCTAATCGCTGGGCGCAGTATAGTTAACAGCAGTGCAGCACCCGAACTGAGATAGCCAATTGCGCTAATTCCGGTGGCGGCTAGGGTGTAAAGGGCGATCGCACTCAAGAGGTGCAGTCCGATGGCCACCAAGAGCGATCGACTAACTAATACAGTAACGTATTTGACTTGTTTGTCGTCAACTACGATACCTTTTTCGGTTGATTCTTTGGCTTGGGCTAAAACTTCTTTAGCTTCAAAATGGATATTCCACGGAACTGTAACTATCAACAATAACCATTCAAAAATAGCAATGGCAATTACCCAATCAATGAAGCTGCCGGCGGGGATGTGCAACCATTGCAGAATGGCAAAAACTAATAGTAAAAATATGCCTGTGCTGGCACCAAAACCTGCGAAAGTGTAATACATTGCGATCGCCTTTGCGGAATGTTGTTTTGATTGTGCGTGGGTTTGCAGGACGAGGTGAAAAGAGTGTGACAGTTAGGAAAGCTTCCTATTCAACTAAATGGCCAGCCCTTGCGTAGGGGCTTTGGATATCTAACAAGAGTGTGACAGTTAAGAAAGCTTCCTATTGCCAAGTAGTCCCTGTCAGTAGTCAAATAAATCTCCCATAATTCCTGTGGAACAGGCCTCAACAGCCTGTTTTTGACTGTTATTTTGGGACAACTCTCATACAGCAGCAGAATCAGCTAGGGCTGAGATAAACTGATTTGGATGGCGATCGCGCGTTCTGCCAGTTGCGTGTCTCTAACTCAGTCCTGGACGCACAGCATCTACAATTGACATCTAGCGTCTTCATCTAATATCTGCGCGTCTACTACTTAAAATCACAAGTCAGCAGCAAGGACAAACCGATGGCGAACTCAACTATTGGTCTAGAAAATCAACTTTACGATTATCTATTATCTATTTCCCTGCGGGAGCCAGATATTCTTCAGCAACTGCGAGAAGAAACTGCTAAACACCCTATGGGTATGATGCAAATCGCTCCTGAACAAGGTCAGTTTATGGAGATGCTGGTGCAACTCATGGGAGCGACAAAAACCTTAGAAGTTGGGGTGTTTACGGGATATAGCTCCCTGTGCGTAGCTTTAGCACTACCTTCCAACGGGAAAATTGTGGCTTGTGATGTCAGCGAAGAATATACGGATATCGCGCGTCGCTATTGGGCAGCAGCGGGTGTCGCCCACAAGATTGCTTTGCACTTGGGCCCGGCAATTCATACTCTCGATCAGCTTATCGCCGAAGGACAAGCAGGAACTTTTGATTTTGCTTTCATTGATGCGGATAAAGAAAATTATGAAGCTTATTTTGAGCGATCGCTCCAACTGGTACGGAATGGCGGCCTAATTGTAATTGACAATGTTCTGTGGTCAGGACGAGTTGCCGATCCTCAAGTACAAGACCAAAGTACCCTAGCCCTTCGTAGTTTCAACGACAAATTGCGTAACGATCCCAGAGTAACTCTCAGTGTGATCCCGATTGCTGATGGACTAACTTTGGCATTGAAACGCCGCTGGGCTACGATGATGGAACCTCAACAAAATTAAACCGTTGTTTGCGGTTTATGGTGGATTTTTAAATTACTCATTTTACTGGTTACTAGGCATAGCCCATTGGTGACAACTTAAACTGAAGTTCCCCTTCGAGGGTAACTTCAGGCGGGATTCCTGTTGAGTTATTTTTCAGTCTATCAGTCCTGGACACACGGGGGGTCAAAAACCCGGCTTCTGCGTCAAGAGCTCAGGCGATAGAGCGACGATTTTTTCTCATAAACCGGGTTTTTTGCCTAATTCCTATCTATTTTAATTTACTGTATCCTAAAACACAATTCATCGCGACCTTAAAAAAAATATACATACATTAACAAAGTAAATGTACGAGCGCTCAGATGTTGAGAGCTTATTGACAATAGATTTGAAGGCCCCCCGATCGCCCTTCGCTACAGCCCTTAAGCTACAAGTCTTAGTTTGAACCAGTTTTGATAAGCAAACCAGCAGGCCATAGTCAACCATTCCTTATTGATAGCCTCATCCGAAAACATTTACTTATCAGTCAAATTTAATAATTGTTTTAGAATTACTGCCAGAGTACGGTAGACTTGATTATCAAGCCCAAACAAACGTGGGGATCGCAACCAGCGTAGCTCACACCACAGGGCTGACCCCAATATCGATTTAATCAAAAGACTCAAATCAGTAAGGATAGTCCAAAGACTTATGCTAACCATAAATCTTGGACTCCGTACTGCTAACCTGCGCTCAAAAGAGTTCGCTAAACCCAATTAGCAAACACCAAAAAAGCGCATTGATAAACTTCAGTGATGTCGTTACAGAAGATTATGGATTGCAGCGAGGCTAGGCTATGACAAAATTTTCAGATAATTTTTCCAGACGTAAATTTATCGTCACCGCAGGTGCATCTGCTGTCAGTTCAATACTACTCAAAGGCTGTCTGGGAAATCCCCCAGAACCCACGGGTAGTGCAGGCGCTGGTAGCACTGCTGGCTCAGGGACAGCACCTGTGGCAACCTCACCAGTGGCGGTGGCTAACGAGAAAAGAGTCGAAGGAATTGAAAGCACTAAGATCAGCTTGGGATACATCCCCATCGTCGAAGCAGCACCTTTAATCATTGCCCAAGAAAAAGGCTTTTTTGCCAAGTATGGCATGACGGATGTCGTAGTTGCGAAACAAGCCAACTGGGGTTCGGCCAGAGACAACGTAGAAATCGGATCGGCAGGCGGTGGGATTGACGGCGGCCAGTGGCAAATGCCCATGCCTTATCTAATTAGTAAAGGTCTGATTACTAAAAACAGCGTCCAAATCCCAATGTATATTCTGGCGCAGTTAAACACTCAGGGAAATGGAATTGCGATCGCGGGCAAACACCAAGGCAAAGGCCTCGGACTTAAACTAGATCAAGCTGCCCAAGATTACATTAAAGGCCTCAAGGCAGCAGGCACTCCCTTCAAAGCAGCTTACACCTTTCCCAAAGCCAACCAAGATTTGTGGATTCGCTATTGGTTAGCCGCCAACGGCATCAATCCCGATGCAGATGTCGAGTTGCTGACAGTACCCGCAGCCCAAACTGTCGCCAACATGAAAACCGGCAGTATGGACGGTTTCAGCACCGGCGATCCCTGGCCTCTGCGGATTGTCAAGGAAAAAATCGGCTTCATGTCAGCCCTGACTGCCGAAATGTGGAAAGGTCATCCAGAGGAATATCTCGCAATTCGTGGCGACTGGGTAGACAAACACCCGAAAGCCACCGAAGCCTTGCTAGCAGGACTAATCGAAGCACAACAGTGGTGTGACAAGCCCGAACATCGAGCCGAATTGGTGGCAATTGTTTCTGGCAAAGGCTTCTTTGACGTACCTTCGGAAGTTTTGACACCTTCCTATGAAGGCAAGTACGTCATGGGCGACAGCAAACCAGACATCAACGACTTCAAGATGGGCCCGCTGTATTGGAACGATGGTATCGGCAACGTTTCTTATCCCTACGCAAGTCACGATTTGTGGTTCTTAACCGAAAGCATTCGCTGGGGTTTCTTGCCAACAAAAACTTTGGCAGAGAAGAAAGAACTGATCGGTAAAGTCAACCGTGGCGATTTGTGGAAAGCAGCAGCAAAATTAGCAGGAGTTCCTGAAGCTGACATTCCCAAAAGTACGTCTCGCGGCATTGAGAAGTTCTTTGACGGCAAAGAATTTAACCCAGAAAAGCCAGAAGATTATCTCAAGAGTTTGGCAATCAAAAAAGTGTAATGGGGTAAAAGCTTCCCATAATTTAGGATCGAAAACCAACAACAGAAATTAGGAGATTAGCAGCATGGCTGTGAGCACAAGTCGAAAGGGCGGAGTCGATGTCCAAGGAGCATTTGGTGAGTTTTGGAAGAAGAATTCCCAGAATATCTTGCCGCCAATTTTGGGATTACTTGGATTTCTGTTTATTTGGCAATTCCTGTCTAGCACTGGAATTATCAAACTGCCGCCACCGACGAGCGTTTGGACTGATGAACGGACGCGGGTCTTGTTGCTGTATCCTTTCATGAACTCCAAAACTTACGGAGTCGGCTTGTTTTGGCAGACTTTGGCGAGTTTGGAACGGGTTGCTAAAGGCTATACTCTCGCTGCTGCTGTGGGAATTAGCATGGGTGTTGTTGTCGGGACAAATCCTTTCTTGAATAAGGCTTTAGATCCGATTTTCCAGTTTTTGCGGATGGTAGCGCCTTTGGCTTGGGTACCGATCGCCCTGGCTGCATTACAACAAAACGAACCTGCTGCTTTGTTCGTAATTTTTATCACTTCAGTGTGGCCGATTTTGATCAACACGGCGGAAGGTGTGCGCCAAATTCCCGATGACTACAATAACGTGGCGAAAGTGCTGCAACTTACTCGGAAAGAGTATTACATCAATATTTTGTTTCCGTCAGCACTTCCTTATATCTTCACTGGATTGAGAATTGCGATCGGTTTGGCTTGGCTGGCGATTATTGCTGCGGAAATTGTGATGTCGGGGATTACGGGTATTGGTTTCTTTATTTGGAATGCTTACCAACAAAACTACATCAGCGAAATTCTATTAGCTGTTTTCTATATTGGAGCAGTTGGTTTGATGCTCGATCGCCTGATGGCTTGGTTGCAGCAAAAAATTGCTCCTAGTCAAGGAAAGTAGTTTCTACTTAACCAGGCAAATCTACTCGTTCCCAGGCTCTGCCTGGAAACGCAGATCCAGAGGCTCTGCCTCGAATTTTACTCCTAGACAAGTGAGGCAGAGCCTCTAGACATGGGTTCCCAGGCAGAGCCTAGGAACCAGTTAAACCAGTTAACCAGGCTCTTCCTAGGAACCAGTTAACCAGGCAGAGCCTAGGAACCAGTTAAAATCGATCGAAGTCCCCTTCTTAAGGGGGATTTAGGGGGATCTAGACTCGACTAAAAGCGACATTATCTAGCTAAAAAACCAACCTACAAAAAAGGCAAGAAAATCATGTCTGTTTTGATTGCAGTAGAACAACTCCAAAAAGTTTTTAATCTATCAGACGGTGGCACCTATGTTGCACTCAAAGGCATCGATCTGGAGATTAAAAAAGGCGAATTTATTTCCTTAATTGGACACTCTGGCTGTGGGAAATCTACGCTGCTTAATATGGTGGCTGGTTTGGATTTGCCTACAGAAGGGCTGGTGACTATCGAAGGACAAAGAATCACTCAACCTGGCCCCGATCGCATGGTAGTCTTCCAAAACTATTCGCTCCTACCTTGGCGAACAGTCAGGGAAAACATTACCCTAGCCGTAGACTCAGTGATGAACGGCTTACCCAAAGCCGAACGCCTCGATATCATTCAAAAGCACATTGACATGGTAGGCTTGGGCCCCCACTCAGAGAAACAGCCTGCACTGCTTTCCGGCGGACAAAAACAGCGCGTGGCGATCGCCCGTGCCCTCGCCCTGCGTCCTAAACTGTTACTCTTAGACGAACCCTTCGGCGCCCTCGATGCCTTAACTCGCGGCAACTTGCAAGAAAAGTTGATGGAAATTTGCCAAGAGTATGAAATCAGCGCCCTGATGGTGACTCACGATGTGGACGAAGCGGTATTGCTGAGCGATCGCATCGTCATGCTCACCAACGGCCCAGAATCGAAGATTGGCGGGATTTTGGAAGTAGACATCCCCCGCCCCCGCAAGCGGATGGAAGTAGTCTCACACCCCAGCTACTACGCTCTACGCAGCGAAATGATTTACTTCCTCAACCAGCAAAAACGGGTGAAAAAACTGCGGGCGCGGAAAGTACCGGCGATCGCCCGTCATGGACTGGAAAAAGTCAACCTAGAACTAGGCTTCGTCCCCCTCGCAGCCTGCGCTCCCCTAGCCGTCGCCAAAGAAAAAGGCTTTTTTGCCAAGCACGGCCTCGATGAAGTCCACCTGGTGCGCGAAACAAGCTGGCGCGGCATCGTAGACGGCATCGCCGCAGGTTACTTAGACGCAGCCCAAATGCCTTCTGGCATGGCAATGTGGTTGAGCTTGGGGGCGCACCAAGAGAAGCCCATACCGACGGTTACAGCCCTCACCATGAGCCGCAACGGTAACGGAATTACCCTCGCCAAGCGGTTTTACGACCAAGGGATCTACACTCTGGCAGACTTTAAGCAAATGCTGCAAAGAACCCCGGCCCAAACTCACCGCATGGGAATCGTTCACCCTTCTTCCATGCACAACCTGCTGCTACGCTACTGGCTGGCTTCCGGCGGCATTGACCCAGACCATGATGTCTTGCTCAAAAACATCCCTCCAGCCCAAATGATCGTGGACTTACAAGGCGGCACCATTGACGGTTTCTGCGTCGGCGAACCTTGGAACTTGCGCGCCTCTATGGAAGGAGTCGGCTTTACCGTGGCGACAGATTTGGAATTGTGGCCCGGACACCCCGCCAAAATTCTGGGGGTGCGGGAAGACTGGGCTAATGCTTATCCCAACACTCACATTGCTCTAGTCAAAGCTTTGCTGGAAGCTTCTCACTATTGCGCCGATCCAGCTCACGCTGCTGAGGTTTCGGAAATTGTCGCGGGACGGGAGTATGTCGCCACGGACAAAAATTACATCCAACTAGGCGATCCCAAATCTAATGCTTGTAACCTCGACAGTCCGATGCGGGAATACGCCCACCATTTGTTCTGCGGAGATGGGGTGAACCGTCCCAGCCGTACTGAACAACTGTGGCACATGGTGCAGATGGCGCGCTGGGGCGATACTGTGTTTCCCCGCAACTGGGTGGAAATTCTGGAACGGGTTGTTAGAGTCGGCGCTTTCAGCACGGCGGCGAGAGAGTTGGGAATGTCGGATATTACTTATACTCGCGGTTCTCTTCCCTTGTTTGATGGCTTGGTGTTTAATGCTGACGATCCAATCGGCTACCTCAATAGTCTGAAAATTAAACGCGATTTCACGATGGCTGAGGTGATACTCGATTCCGGCCGCAGAGCAGCTTAGAGCGGTTTTAAGTTACATAAAAATAGAGTAATTGCTAATTGTTATTTGTTAGTTAGTAATTCCCTATTCCTGACCTCTGTTACATCAGTTAAATCCGTTGAGCGAATCCGTTGCCGAACTTCCGTCGCCTATCACCCACTAACAAATTGCAAAGCCATGATTAACACCACGAAAAACAATACCGAAACCAAAACTTTAAACCAGAAAGGGAACGATCGCCGTCAGCCTTTTTTGTCGATCCAAAATGTTTACAAATCCTATCCAAACGGTTACAAAGCTTTAGAAAATGTCAACCTGAATGTAGCTGAGGGAGAGTTTATTACCCTGATTGGACACTCCGGTTGTGGTAAGTCAACTCTGTTAAACATGGTGTCCGGTTTTAGCACTCCCAGTCAGGGTAGCGTGACGATTAACGGGGAGAAAATTACCAAGCCTGGACCCGATCGCATGGTGGTGTTTCAGGGTTATGCTTTGCTACCCTGGCGGACGGTGTTTGAAAATGTTTATCTAGCTGTTAATGCTGTATTTCCCCATAAGTCGAAGGTGGAAAAAAATGCGATCGTCAAAGACCATTTGGCGATGGTGGGATTGACAGAAGCTGCGGAAAAAAGACCGCCGCAAATTTCTGGGGGGATGAAGCAGCGGGTTTCCATCGCCCGCGCTTTGGCCATTCGCCCGAAAGTGCTGATTTTAGATGAACCTTTTGGTGCTTTGGATGCAATTACTAAGGAGGAATTGCAGGAAGAGTTGCTGAAAATTTGGAACGATCACCGTTGTACGGTGTTGATGATTACTCACGATATTGATGAAGCGCTGTTTTTGGCCGATCGCCTGGTGATGATGACCAATGGCCCATCGGCTACGATTGGGGAAGTTTTGGAGATTCCGTTTCCGCGTCCGCGCGATCGGGTACAAATTATGGAAGATCCAGAATACTACAATTTGCGGAACTACGCTCTAGATTTCTTGTTCCGTCGCTTTGCTCACGATCACGACGCTTAGTCGATCGGGTAATAGTCATGAAAAATGGGGCATCTTGAACAACTTAAGCTTCAGCATTCCCCATTTTCAGGGGAATATTGCTGAAGCTTAACTATTGGTGAGAAGTTTTTTCTGACCATCCGGATCTTTTTCTCAACTTTTACGTCTAGCTGTGCAGAGACCTAATTGCCTAGCTGTTCGTAAGCTGGCATGAACTGAGACCACCTTTGATGAAGGGTGGGCTCTTTTTTTATGTTATTGGGTATTTTTGCTAAATTGATGGTGTGTGCATTCCACCATTTTAAGTGGCACATTGCGGGGCATTGATTCCTGTTTGATGGATTATATCCATGGCGCGGGTAGTTAGAAACTGGGTTTTTCAGCGACGCTATGCACTACAACGTGTATTTTAGAGTTGAATTCCTAAAAGATTCCAGTTGATGAAAACGGATACAAATCCGCAGGCTGCGATCGCAATTAAATAGTTGCAGGTGTTTTGCAAATAGTCTCTCTCATCTTGGTTGCAAATAGAGCACTTGCGAATCTTAAGCCAGAACAAGATGCCAATTTTACCACCAAATTCACTCTTTGTGGAACCAGCATCTTGCCTGTTGCTGAAATGGGCATAAAATATAATTTTCAATCAATTTATTTTCAGCCAATTAAATAAATCTGCTGCCGATAATTGCCAATCTGCCAGCACACAAAGCACAGGTAAAATATCCGTACCTGATATAAATTTGGGCATTTGATTAGGCAGAAAAACTATTACTGATTTATCGCTCGGATCGGCGAACCAACCGAGTTTAGTGCCGTGCTGAATCGAAAAAAGTATTTTTTTAATCACCTGATTCGGAGATTGGTCTGGTGACAAAATTTCAATTATCCAATCCGGTGCAATTTCAAAGCGGTTGGCAATTTCTCCATCTTCATCAACGGGAATGCGAGACCATTCAAAAACAGCAATATCAGGAACTATCGATCGCCCTCCAAACGTACACCGCAATTCGGGAAATGCACAGGCTAACTTTTTGGGTTCTCCAACCTCAGAAATTGCCTCCAGCAATCGTTTTTGCAATCGGCTATGTTTTCCTTGTGGCATAGGTTTTTGATAAATTTGACCCTCTGTATATTCGCTGGCGGGCTTAGTTTCTGGCAACTGCAAAAACTCTGCCAGAGAAATTTTTGATTTGGCTGCAACTACCATCAATGTTATCTCCTGAAATTCTGCTTAGGAATACTTAATATTCATATTGATAGGTAAGCGGATAGTAAAAGTAGAACCTACACCCACTTGACTTTCCAAGGAAATACTACCACCCATCATGTGACAAAAACGCTGGCTGATTGCTAGTCCCAAACCCGTGCCTCCATACTTGCGCGTAGTAGAAGCATCTGCTTGGGTAAAGGGTTGAAAAACTCGCTGCAATTGGTCTGAGTCCATGCCAATTCCGGTATCAGTACAATTAAACACCAAAAATTCTCTACTTGCCAATGATGAGAGAGAATTATCCTCAGACTCATCAGACTTTTCTGGTGTTTCGTGGCTAATTTCCTGCCCCTGATTTTCGCGAGTTGCGGTGAGGGTAATTGTGCCGTTATGAGTGAATTTAGCAGCATTGCTCAGCAAATTTAATAGTATTTGTCGCACTTTAGTAATATCGGAGTGCATCGTGCCGATATTGGTAATTTTGCTCAAGTCTATGGTATTGCCATTTTTCTCAGTTAGGGACGAAGCGGTAGATGCTACTTCTTTAATTAAATCAGCGATATCGAAGGTTTCTAAATAAAGCTCCATGCGACCTGCTTCTATCTTAGAAATATCGAGAATATCATTAATTAAAGATAGCAAGTGTCTGCCAGAATTGCGAATTTTTTCCAAATCAGGGAGGAGTTCATCGTAACCTAATTCTTCGGTTTCTTCTTGGAGCATTTCGCTGTAGCCGATGATCGCATTCAGCGGTGTTCGCAGTTCGTGGCTCATGTTTGCTAAAAATGCGCTTTTTGCGGTGGAAGCCTCTTCGGCGGCTTCTAGAGCTCTTTGGAGGGCAGATTCAAAGACTTTGCGATCGCTAATATCCTCGATGCTACCTTCATAGTAAAGAGGCACACCGTCGGCATCGTAAACCGCACGGGCACTTTCGGAAATCCAAATTATACTGCCATCAGCGCGGTAAACCTGAGACTCAAATCCCGAAACTTCGCCACATAGATCGATCGCCTGCACCAACTTATCCCGGCGTTTAGGATCGACATAAACCTGCTGTCGAATATCTGTCAAATTCGAGGTCAGTTCCTCTGGGGACGAATAGCCGTAGATTTTGGCAAAAGCCGGATTCACACTCAAAAAACGCCCTTCTGGAGTTGTTTGAAAAATCCCCTCCACTGCATTTTCAAAGATGCTACGATATTTTTGTTCTGCTTGACGTAGAGCTATTTGTGTGCGTTCGCGATCGCTAGCTTCCATAGCCAAGGAGACTAAATCTGCCAAGGAAGCAGAAAAATTTTGTGCTTCCACCGTCCAGTTACGAAAAGTTTCCACCTGTTCTAGAGAGATTACTCCTACAGTTTGTCCGCCGAGTCTAATCGGTGCGTCTAAAGTGGAAGTAGCGCCTGTTTCTACAAAATAAGATGCGACAAATTCTCTAGTTCTGGTATCTGAAAGAGCATCGTCCGCGGCAATCGTTCGGTCTTCTTCCAAAGCTTGAAAATAAGCCGGATAATCGGCTGCTAAAATTTCTTCCCCGGCGAAATGCCTACCACTACTGCGCTGAAATTGGTCAAAGCATAGCAATTTCGATCTACTTTCATCATACATCCAAATAGCAGCTCTTTCTGTTTCTAGGGTATGAGCGGCTGCTTCAGTGATTTCCTTCAAAGCTACTTTTAAATTCCCCCGATAAAGGGCTTTATTTCTGGCTAGTTCTAATAAAACAGTATTTTGCTTGCTCAACTGTTTTTGCCTTTCCCGCTGTGCTAATTCGGCTCGTTTGTATTCCGTAACGTCGCGGGCTACCCAAATTACAGACTCTTCCGAAAGCGGAGAAATCCTCGCCGCCAAACAAACTTCTCGACCGCGCAGGTTTAAAGTGTATTCAATACTGACGGTTTGTTTGGTATCTAAAGCCGAGCGAATGCAGTCAAGAAAGCGATCGGCTGTTGTTGGCTGGAACATTTCGCTGATGGTTTTGCCTACTAATTCTTGAGCTGGTGTGTAAAGTTGGGATAGATTGGTAGGCACAATTTTTAAGTAGCGGCCGCTGGCATCCACAACTACAATTAATTCGGTCATCGCTGCCAACAACGCTCGCAGTTCTGCTTCTGCTGATTTGAGTTCGGCAGTTCGTTCTGCTACTCGGCTTTCTAAATGGGAATTGGTTTCTTCTAAAGTAGCAAAGGAAGAGCGCAACTGTCTTGCCATTTGATTGAAAGATTGAGCTAAAAGTCCGAGTTCGTTAACGCCTTTGACTTCGACTTCTCGTTCTAGTTCCGAGGAGGTAAAATCTGCTGACTCGGACATTTTTGTTAAATCTTTGGAAGCTTTCAACAATCGGCGAATCGGTTCGGCTACCCAGCGATATGTGAAAATACCTAAGACGATCGCCACAATGAAGGCAAAACAGCACAATAAAATAGTTGTGCGAATATTGGTGTTAATTTGCTCTATAAAGTCTGCTTCGGGAATAGCGACCACAATCAGCAAATCCAGCCCGCGTTCGTCTTGCAGGGGAACCACCGTAATAAATTGTCGCGAACCGTCCATATCGAAGGTGAACTGTCCTTGACTGCGAATTTGGGCAAAACTGCCAAAAATTGATTGTAAATGTCTGGCGGCCGATCGTATGAGTAAATTTTTACTTTCCGTTGCCAACAGCCGTTTTTGTCCGTCTTTGGTGCTGACAAAGGGTAATTCGTCTGTGGAACTGGCGACTATTTCGCCACTACGTTCGATCGCAAACACCTGTCCCGACTTACTGATTTTGATACTTTTGAGAAAATCGCTGATTTGAGAAAGAGTGACATCAACGGCTAGTACCCCCCGCAGGTTTCCGGTTTTGGTGTAGATGGGGACTGCGGGCGTAATGCCTAATACTGGCGGTGCCGCAAACACGTAGATGGGAGACCAGGTGGGTTTTTTTGACTGTTTGGCATTTGTGTACCAAGGTCTTGTACGGGCATCATAGGCTACGGTTTCGACTAACTGAGTGCGATTTCCCTGGCTGTCTAGACGATAAATTTGGCGATCGCCCGCCGTTGATTTATCTTTAATATAGGTAAAATTTTCTGGTCCTCTCTTGACCAAGAGAAATCTACCACTTTCGTCGCCGTAATAAATGGTTCTAGCGCGATCGCTAATTTTAGTCTGGTTCCAAAAATAGCGCTCTAAGTTAGGGAAGTTGTCGGGATCTAAGTTTCCAGAGGCGATCGTGCTAGCATTAATTTCCAGAAACAGGTAAGCTGCATCCCCAAAACTGCGGAAATTTTCTCTAGTCCGGGCTGCAACTTCCAAGCTTAACCTAGTAGCCAGGTCATTGACAGATTTCTGACCGTTGCGAAAAGACAGCCATCCCGTCACACCTACCGCTACAGACATTTGCAGCACCAGCGGTATCAACAATACAAGACTCAGTGACATTTTCGGCGGGCTTTTCATCAGGCTAGAACTCAGGGTTTTCAATAACATCAATATTTTGGCAGATCCCGAATTTGCGTATTTTGCGTATTTTGCTTATTTTGTATATTCCCTAGACCTAAGCTACCACTAATCTTGACCTTTTCTCGACTGCCGGGAAGAAATTTTAGCAAATCGGTTCCTCCAACAATCTGTAGGTCCTTCTCATTAAACTTACAATTCGACCGCTCTTAGATACAGCAATTCTTCCAGAACTCCGGTATCTGACTCTGGGTTTTTTTAGGTGCGTTTACTTACGCCTGCTCTGTGATTGTTAATTAATTTGAGTTCCGGGGGAAAATGTAAGTAATTTAACAATCTTTTGCGAGGAAGTTTGCTATTTATAAAATAGATGGGCAAAAAAACACCGAATAATCGGTAACTCTTTAAGCATATACCGGAAATATAGCAGTCCTAAATGAGTCGTATAGTTTTTTACCCCACCCCAACCCTCCCCTTATTAAGGAGAGGGAGTAAGAAATTCACAAATGATTTAGGATTGCTATAGCCGATAGCCAAACAAAAAAAATCAGCATTTTGTGCGATCGACATTTTTGTCAAACAATACTTTAGGAGGATGGCATGAACTATACATTTGAAATCCTGGGTGTATCTCCAACTCTATCTTTTTTCAACCAACAGCAAGAATTATTACAACAGCAGCATTCTGCTGGTGTAGAATACTTGGGAAATCGCAAGTGTACCCTAGATTCCTTTGTCGCATCAGTAGAAACCGTTTCGCCTCACCGAGGCTGGGATGTCGATAGAGTCGTAGACAGCGTGATTAGCTTCTGGATGAACAACTCCGAAAGCATCAATTATTGGAAATGCCGATTGCAGGATGCAGGTAGCGAAAACTTGTTAGTCGCTAGAGTCGGCGATATCAAATCCTTGCAAGCTGCATTTGAATCGTTGCTAAGTCAATAGGAAAATGGGAAAGTGGCAAAAAGGCGATCGACAATAGTTAAAATCAACTCAACAATCTCTTGCCAATTTCCCATTCCCCAATCCTATGTCTCGCTCCAAAGCCCTACAATCTTACATTTTTGTCCGCTTGCTCCTAGCACCGCTGATGTTGTGGACCATCACCACAGCCGTATTTTTGCTGCTGCGAGCCACTCCAGGAGACCCCATCGATGCCATTCTCGGCTCGCGAGCACCCGCAGCAGCCAAAGCAGCAATGCGAACCCAACTAGGTCTCGACGCACCCCTATGGCAACAATATCTCAAATATATTAAAGACTTGTTCAGCTTAAATTTGGGAACATCCATCACCACTCGCGGACAAACCGTGTGGCAAATTATCACAGACAATTTCCCCGCCACAGTGGAATTAGCAGTTTGCAGCATGGCCGTAGCTTTAATAATCGGCATCAGTATCGGTTCCTTAGCAGCATCCCGCCCCAACACTATTTTTGATGTCGCAGGCCGTTTATTTGGCATCATCACTTACTCCCTACCCGCTTTTTGGGCCGGCATGGTATTGCAATTAATTTTCTCGGTACAGTTAGGTTGGTTTCCATTGGGAACTCGTTTTCCGGTGACATTAACAGCGCCCGAAGGTTACACCGGACTTTACACCATAGATAGTCTGTTGAGTGCTAACTTGGGTCAATTTCTGATATCTTTGCATTATTTAGCACTGCCAAGTTTGACCTTGGGCATTCTTTTAAGCGGCATTTTCGAGCGCATTGTGAGAGTGAATCTAAAGCAAACATTACAAGCAGATTATGTAGAAGCAGCTAGAGCTAGAGGCATTCCCGAATTGCAGATTTTATGGAGTCACGCTCTCAAAAATGCTCTGATTCCAGTAATTACAGTTTTGGGCTTAACTTTTGCTGCACTGTTGGGTGGTGCGATTTTAACAGAAGTGACTTTTTCTTGGCCTGGGTTGGCAAATCGACTTTATGAGGCGATTAGTTTGCGGGATTATCCAACTGTACAAGGAATTGTGGTATTTTTTGCGGGAATAGTCGTGGTGGCTAGCATTGTCATTGATATTTTGAATGCCTACATTGACCCGCGAATTCGTTACTAAAACTGCCTAAAGAAGAGTAAGATTAAAGGAACCGCGAAGGCGCGAAGAACGCGAAGGAAGAACCCCCCCAGCCCCCCCCAAGGGGGAAAGAAGAAGATGCAGTTCTTCTTTCGTCCTCTTGGTGTCTTGGCGGTTTAATCATTCTGATGCAACGGGAATCGATATGACTCCCTTTTTAGGAAGAGGACAATTTTTAGTTTCTGGGCAATACTAGAGCAAATACACTTGAATATTTGAGGTAAAAATGATGAGATTGTTGCTGACAATAGTAGGTCTATCCGCTGCCTTCACTCCACTGATGGCAGAAGTAGCTTTCAGCCTTCCCATGCCCAGAACAACGGACTTTCCGACAACCTCGAACCCCGAAGTAAACGTACCGGTTTGCTACATCGAAACCTCAAGTGGCACAACTTTTGATTTAGTCAGTTTGTGTGGGAAAAATACTACTCCGGCAGCGACAAATAACCGTAATACCACTACTGCTAACCCCAACGCAGCCAATGCACCCAATCCCAACCCCAATGGTATTACCAGAGACGCAGCCGGCACTCCCATAACTACTCCTGCGGGTACAAATCCCAATAATCCCAATAATCTCAATAATCCCAGTAATCCCAACACTAATCCCAATAATCTCAATAATCCCAGTAATCCCAACACTAATCCCAATAATCTCAATCCCGGAACTTCTGGCAACACCAATCCCAATAATCTCAATCCCGGAACTTCTGGCAATACTAATCCCAATAATCTCAATCCCGGAAGTGGGCCCTACACGACTCCCAATAACAATGTGTCTCCTAACGGTGGCAGTGGCAACGGCACTGGCAGTTTTTGATTTGTCAAAATTAAGTTAAACTAGGAGATGAAAGTGGCGATCGCACTTGAGGACATCTCATGTCAAACTTAGTTCAACGCTTAGAAATCACCGCCCATCCGCAACTAGAAAAATCCCTCGGCTATCGCGGAGATGCCCGCTGGGTAGCTTGGCGGTGGGAACCCGAAATCGACCAACTTATTTGCAGCGATGGCAAAATAGTCTCTACGGGCAACAATCTGGCTTGGCTGGTATTTTTGCAACACGACTTAGTGCAGCCTGTCCTAGAAGATTATAACCTCGGTAAGGGCGATCGCCATTCGCTGCTCTTAGACAGAACCAGTAGAAACCTCTACATTGGCCAAGGGACAGAAATTCAAAATTTACTAGAACAGCCCGAAAGTTTAGCATTGTTGACTTGTCTCGATCGTAACACCAAAGGCGATTCCCTGCGGGATAGCTTCGCTTCACGCAAATTTGGCGAAACATGGCAACAACAGCTAGCTAAAGCCACAAAGTCCGACCAATTTCGCCACTTCCTAAATCTAATTCCCGTCAGTATTGTAGCAACTTTAATCGGTGCTTTAGCCGTAGGCACAGGAATGTGGGTAGTACCAACAGCCCAGCAGAAGCTAGCCCAAAAAAACGCTCCAACTTCCCCAGTAAATTTTGAAGCCAACTGCTATCTTGGCAATTCCTACAAATTTTCATCCCATGTCGGTTCCGTAACCGGAAACAAAGAACTACACTTAATAGCCGCTTACGAAGCTACCTCCCCCCAAGACAATGGAAATTCCTCCAAAAATGCCATTGAAGTCAAAGTACAACGCAAAAACAAACCGATAATTCTCGCACTTTCAGCCTACGAACCAATTAACTGGAAACTCACCATAGAACCAGGCGCTGTCATCGAAAAAATCATTATCAACGGATACGAAAAGCAAACCATTACTGGAGTTAGCGGAATTCCCATCGAAGAATATAGCTACAAAGGAAATGGAAAAAGCCTCAGCGAAGGTGACTTCATGTACCAGTGGGAATCCACTACCGATAGTAGCAATAGCCCCTCAATCGTCACCAAATTAGAACAAATAAGTCAGACAAATTTAACTTCTTTTCAAGGATGTTATAGAGGTACAAGTTTTATGATTAAGTAAAGGTTAAAAGTATCCGTGGGCACAGACATCGACAGATTAAAAGCATCGCCAGAAAATTCCAAAACCCGCCCTGGTGGGTTTTTTGATTAATAATTAAATTAATTAAGTTTTTTATGATATAATCTGCCGTGGTATAAATCAAATTAACTCTTTGTGGAACAAGCCCGAAAGCCTGTTCAGGAGAATGATGGAAGATGTGAGTGTAATATTAATAAATATGAAATACTGGTACGAAACCCTAGCTGTAGCCCAGCGGATTTTAATTGAACTGTTCCGGCGAAAACGCAGCTTAATCCTCTGGAGTATCTTCCCAGTTTCGATTTTACTAATTAACGGAGCGATTTTACAAGAACGCGCCAACCTAACAACAGCAAAAGCCTTTGAAAGTGCAGCCCCAGCAAGCTTAGTCGGGGCAGCCTTATTTTTTAGCTGTCTCGGCGGAAGTGTCGCCACAGTCGTAGCAGAGCGAGAACAACATACACTCAAACGATTATTTATTTCCCCCCTGAGTGGCACTTCCTACTTTTTAGGAATTTTTCTAGCTCACAGTGCGATCGGCATCGGTCAAGTAATTCTAGTATATACCATAGCCTCTTGTTTAGGAGCACAATTTCAAGGCTCTGTGCTGCTAGGAAGTGCGATTATTCTCCTCAGTATTATATCTTATGTCGGAGTCGGCTTCATTCTCGGCACCCAATTCGCGAGGCGCACCGAAGATGTCAACTCCCTAGTCGCAGCTTTCGGAGTCCCATTATTGATTTTAGGAGGAGCATTTTTACCCACAGCACTGTTTCCAAAAAGCCTGCTCGAACTTGCCAAATACAATCCAATTTACCACATGAACGAAGCACTAATGCAAGTTTGGGCCAACGGCAAAAACATGGATGATATTTCCGAACACTTCTGGTTTTTACTCATATTCTCTATAGCCATGATAGCAGGTGGATGGCTTTCTTACCGCAGAATGCTCAGAGTAGAAAGAAGACTTTAAAACCACCTCACTCTTCTCCCCCTCTGCGCCCTCTGCGCCCTCTGCGGTTAAAAAAATCCGAAAACAAAGTAAACTATCCACCCCATACTTACCCCAGAATACTAACAGTAGAAAAAAGACTATAGAACCACCTCACTCTTCTCCCCCTCTGCGCCCTCTGCGCCCTCTGCGGTTAAAAAAAATCCCAAAAATCATCAACCATCAACCACTATTATACAAAAAACTACGGAGAACTCAAGCAGTGCTGCAAATCAAAAAACTCAACAAATCCTACGGCGAACGCTCAGTGCTGCGAGATTTGACACTGCACATACAAGCCGGAGAAGTCTACGGTTTGCTCGGACAAAACGGAGCAGGCAAAACTACCACTATCAATATTTTATGCAACTTGCTGAATCCAGACAGTGGTCAAATCACCCTCAATGGCCAACCAGTTTCTGACTCAACAAAAACCTTAATCGGTGTAGCCCCCCAAGAGAATTTGCTATACAAAAGCCTGAGTTGTGAAGAAAACCTCAACTTTTTTGCTCAAATTTATGGGATGAATCGCCAACAGCGTTATTCTCAAGTAGAAAAATGTTTAAAAGCAGTAAATTTAACAGATAGAGCCAAAAGTCCCGTAGAGACTTTGAGTGGGGGAATGCAGCGCCGATTGAATATTGCGGTGGCTTTGGTGCACCAACCAAAATTAGTAATTTTGGATGAACCGACAACAGGTTTGGATATTGAAGCCCGCTATGAAATTTGGGATTTAATTCAGCAATTGCAATCCCAGGGAATTACGATTTTGCTGACAACCCACTTGTTGGATGAAGCGGAACGTCTGTGTCAAAAAATCGGGATTTTAAAGAGTGGGAGTATTGTCGCCGAAGGTAGCTTGGAAGAGTTGCAAAAACTGATTCCAGCTCAAGAAATTATTGTTGTCAAAACTCAACAAGAAGCTGAAGTCATCGCCAGGGCAGAAAAATACAATTTCATTCCCCGGCGTTACGGTAGCGATTTGGCTTTTTGGCTACCGGAAGCTTTAGAATTAAAAGAGATTATTTTGCGGTTTGATGGGATTTCTATTGACTCGATTGCGCGGTATCCGGTGCGGTTAGAACATATCTATGTAGAGGTGACAAAACAAAATATCGTTTCGTAGGTTGAGCGGAGTCGAAACGCACCCACACTCAAAATCAAAGAAACCGGGTTTTTTCTCGAATCTTCGCACTGTAACGAAGTCTCTCAAAAAAACCCGGTTTCTCGCCACTCACCCATCAAACTAAATTCATCAATGACTGGTATATAATGAAAATAGAACAGAGCAGAGTCAAAGTTATGTCAAGTACAGCCAAAACGGAGGAAAAGAAACAATGAATTTAGAGCAAGCAGTTTTAGATAAATTGCGGGAATTACCCCCGAATCACCAGCAAGAAGTTTTAGATTTTGCTGAATTTCTTCAACAAAAAACTATGGCTAAACGACCGCTAAAGAGTGTCAAAGGGTTGTGTGCTGACTTAAAAGTAGATATTACGGAAGAAGACATCGCCCAAGCCCGACAAGAAATGTGGGGAAATTTTCCCAGGGAGATTGTTTGATGCCTTCAGTCGTAGCAGATACCCATACCCTAATTTGGTACATTTTTGAACTGCCAAGATTGTCGCCAGCAGCATTAACAGCATTAGAACAAGCGGTTAATCAGGGAAATTTTATCTACTTTTCCGCAATTACAATTGTAGAAATTTCTTACTTGATTGAGCGAGGGCGTTTGGCAGGCGAGGTGTTGACACGAGTTTTAAATGCTGCGGATGATCCAAATGTGGGGATTCTGCTAGCACCTTTAGACCGCAATATCTCGGCAACTATTCAACAAATTGACAGGGCAACAGTTCCTGATATGCCAGATAGAATTATTGCGGCCACTGCTTTATATTTGAGTCTTCCGTTAGTCACCCGCGATGCAAAAATTCAAGCAGTAACAAATATTCAGACAATTTGGTGAGCATCGGTGGAATTGACAGTGCAATCTAAGAAACCGGGTTTTTTCCCATATCTTCGCCTGTAACCAAATATCCTGCAAAAACCCGGTTTCTCGCCACTCACCCACAACCCTAATCTAAGAAACCGGGTGTTTTCCCGAATCCTGGGCTGTAATCAAATATCCTGAAAAAAACCCGGTTTCTAGCCACCCAACCCACAACCAAAAAAACCCGATGGTTGAGGGAAGTCGAAACCCGCCACCCAAAATCAAATCATGGTAAAATAAACATCGGTGTCATTCACAACTCCCCACAATGGACGAAACCCGCGCCCAAGCCTACCTGCAACTAATTCAGACTCTCCTGACTTGCCCCAACGGTGAAGAACCGCAGATATTACAAGATAACTTAGAATTACTGGATGGCGGATTCCTCCAAGCTTGCGAAGTCATAGCAGAAAACTTGACACAGCAGGGACAGGAAAATGCCGCTAGTTTCCTGCGAAATCTGGCCAGTCAGCTAGGGCAATTCTTGGATGGGAAGGATGAGGGAGATAGCGATAACTCAGAAGGTGAAAATTCCCAAGAATATGCAAATTTTATCCTAGAATTATTGCAAGCAGAAGAAAGCTATGGCGGTCTTGCAGCAGTTTATCCCATTCTTCGTCAACGGCAACATCTCCTCAATCTCCGTTTTGCCGAAACTTTACAGCAAGTAGCACAAAATTTAATTGCCGACGAAAATGCAGAAACAATTGCGTTTATTGTCGCCATAATTGAAAATTTAAGTATTCATATTAGCGACTTTCCGCTGGGAAGTAGAGCGAATAATCTGGAAATTGCGATTACTGGTTATCAAATAGTTTTAAATAATCTGCAACCGGGAAGCGAAAAGTTTGCTCAAACCCAAAATAATCTGGCAAATGCCTACAGTAACAGAATCAGGGGAGAGAAAGCAGAGAATATCGAACTGGCGATCGCATCTTACACTGCTGCATTAACCATCTACAAGTCCGATGCCTTTCCCGAAAAATGGGCGATGACGCAAAATAATCTGGCAACAGCCTACAGTGACAGAATCACGGGAGAGAAAGCAGAGAATATCGAACTGGCGATTAAGTCTTACACTGCTGCATTAACCATCCGCACCCCCGAAGCCTTTCCCGAAGATTGGGCGATGACGCAAAATAATCTGGCAACAGCCTACAGTAACAGAATCAGGG
The DNA here is from genome assembly GCF_041354475.1 of Microcoleus sp. Taxonomy (NCBI): domain Bacteria; kingdom Bacillati; phylum Cyanobacteriota; class Cyanophyceae; order Oscillatoriales; family Microcoleaceae; genus Microcoleus; species Microcoleus sp. Next base: position 1,582 of record NZ_JBGJZU010000007.1, on the reverse strand, counting down.
GAGATAAAGCAGAGAATATCGAACTGGCGATCGCATCTTACACTGCTGCATTAACCATCTACACTCTCGATGCCTTTCCCGAAGATTGGGCGATGACGCAAAATAATCTGGCAACAGCCTACAGTGACAGAATCAGGGGAGATAAAGCAGAGAATATCGAACTGGCGATCGCATTTTACACTGCTGCATTAACCATCCGCACTCTCGATGCCTTTCCCCAAGATTGGGCGATGACGCAAAATAATCTGGCAGCAGCCTACACTTACAGAATCAGGGGAGAGAAAGCAGAGAATATCGAACTGGCGATCGCATCATACACTGCTGCATTAACCGTCTACAAGCCCGATGCCTTTCCCGAAAAATGGGCGATGACGCAAAATAATCTGGCAACAGCCTACCGTAACAGAATCAGGGGAGATAAAGCAGAGAATATCGAACTGGCGATCGCATCTTACACTGCTGCATTAACCATCCGCACCCCCGAAGCCTTTCCCGAAGATTGGGCGATGACGCAAAATAATCTGGCAACAGCCTACAGTGACAGAATCAGGGGAGATAAAGCAGAGAATATCGAACAGGCGATCGCATCATACACTGCTGCATTAACCATCTACACCCCCGAAGCCTTTCCCGAAGATTGGGCGATGACGCAAGAAAACCTTGCGTATACTTACATTGACCTAAAAGATAACTTAGCTGCAATTCAACATCTTTGCTCTGCATTAGAAATTCTGACTCCCTCATCATTTCCCCTAAGCTGTCTCAAAGCAGGGCGCAACCTCGGCAACTTTGCCTTCGAGCTCCAAGACTGGGAAAACGCGATTTACGGCTATGAAAACGCCATCACCGCCGCCGAACAAAGCCGCGAATGGGCAACCTCCCAACGCAGCAAACGCCAAATCCTCGAAGATGCCTTGCCCATCTACGAGAAAATGGTACTAGCCTGCATCCACCTCCAACGCTACGAAACCGCCCTCCTCACCGTCGAACGCAGCAAATCTCGCACCCTCATCGAACTCCTCGACAACGCCAACCTCTACCCCAAAAACAGCACCCCCGCCCAAAAACAGCAACTCACCCAACTCCGCCGCCAAATTGCCTCCCTCCAACAACAACTCGACACCAACCAACCCCCAGAAGAAACCGAAACAACCACCGACACCAACACCGACACCCTAAAAGAAAAAAGCAGTATTTCCACCCCCGAACCGCCCCAAACCAGCGATTCCCACCTGGAAGCCCAACTAAAAACCCTGCAACAGCAAATCACTCAACTGCTGAGAGAAATCAACGACCCCGATTTCAACCTCACGCAACGAGTCATCCCCCAACTACCCGACTTTAGCCAATTCCTCGACAGCCAAACCGCCCTCATCGAGTGGTATCTCCCCCCAAACCCCGACTCCGGCTTTCACGTCTTCATCGTCACCAATCCCATAGGAGATCCCCCTAAATCCCCCTTAAGAAGGGGGACTTTGAGTGAAGAAGATCCCCCCCTTGTTAGCAGGGAACTTCCAGTCCCCCCCCTTACCAAGGGGGGGCTAGGGGGGGTTCCAATCCCAGGGGAAGCCATTCCAGTCCC